>DASVGM010000250.1:0-2844 GCA_036379555.1 Pirellulales bacterium
GGCAGGCGAGCATTGCCGATCGCTTCACCGTGTTGCGTTCGATGCGCCAGACGGCCGGCGGCCACCCGGCCGGTTCCATGCAATTGCTTTCGGGCGACCCCGACACGCGCGACAAGAACAAGCCGCGATTACCCGATTGGATGTCGGTCGCCAACTACATGCGCGCTCAAGAAGGCCCGCGCGCCAATCCGTTGCCGGCTTACGTCAGCCTAAGTCCGATGGAATACTGCGGCCCGGCGTATGTGGGCGACGCTTATTCGCCGTTCGTTGTTTCGGGCGACCCGAACGCGCCGAATTTCTCAGTGCCGAACATCGGTATTTCGGATACAGCCGAAGTCGATCGGCTCGGCCGGCGGTCGAGTTTACGGCGCAATCTTGACGTGCTCGATCGGGCTTTCGACCGGGCGGGTGAGTTGGCGGCGCTCGATGAGTTTGAGTCGCAGGCGATGACGCTTTTGACCAGTTCCAAGACCAAGGAAGCGTTTGACCTGACGCGCGAGGACAACCGTACTCGCGATCTTTACGGCCGCAACATGTGGGGGCAGCAGTTGCTTTTGGCGCGGAGATTGGTGGAGGCGGGCGTCGATGTGCTGACGATTCGCTTGGGCGGCCCCTTGTGCGGCCGCGTGCAAAACTGGGACGATCATGCGGTGAACCACCACATTTTCGACGCCTTGCGTTTCCGGGCCGACGCTTACGATCAGGCCGTTTCGGCCTTGATTACCGACGTTTACGAGCGCGGGCTTGACAAGCGCGTGTTGGTGGTGGTGACGGGTGAATTCGGCCGCACGCCGAAGATTGAATATTCGCCCAGCACGGGCGCCGGCAACGCCAGCGCGCCGGCCGGCACCAAGCAGCCTGGCCGCGATCATTGGCCGCGGGCGTTTTCCAATATCTGGGCGGGCGGCGGCATTCAAACCGGCCGCGTGATTGGCGCCACCGACAAACGCGGCGAAGATTCCGTCGAACGCATCTGCGGCCCCGGCGACTTTTTGGCGACGATCTATCACCACCTGGGCATCGACCACGTTCACACCACCATCCGCGATTATAACGGCCGCCCCACGCCGATCGTCGATGGCGGCAGACCGATCCCGGAATTGACAAGCTAACGCGGCGATCCGAAGCCGTAACTGTGGGGCGGGCCGCCGATCCGTCTCTCGCTTCAGCCGGCCCCTGGCGGGCCGCCCCACAGGTACGAAACGTCACGGTCGTCAACTGCCCGATTCGGGCAGTTGCCAAAAGAGGGGGGGTGGTAAAGCAACAACTTCCCACGCCCGGATTATTCACCGGCCCGTAGCCGACTTCGTGAGAAGTCGGGTCGTAACGGCAGGTTACGGCCAGAATTCTCACGAATTCAGCTACGCACGGTGCGCCGCCTCTACGGGTCGGGTGAATAATCCGGGCTAACATGCCCGCATACGAGAAATACACGATGAATCCTTCGTCACGCCGAGTTGCCGTTCGCAGTTGCCCTGGCCCCGGCTGCAACGGCCACCCTCGCCGAACCGTTCTACAAATGGGGCTGGCGGGCTTCGCCAGTTTGAGCTTGCCGAGCATTTTGCGGTTGCGCGAGCAATGCCCGCTTTACGCCGGTGAAGCGGCCCATCTCCGCCCCGAGAAAAAGGCCGTCATCCTGGTTTGGCAGCCGGGCGGCTGCTCGCACGTGGACAGCTACGACCCCAAGCCCGACGCTGGTAGCGAGTATCGCGGCCCCTTCGGCACGATTGATACCAAAGTGCCTGGCGTGCGCTTCACCGAGATTCTGCCGCGGCAGGCCAGCATCGCCGATCGCGTTACGGTTCTCCGTTCGATGCGCCATGCGTCGGCCGGACACGGGCCAGGCACCATGCGCATGCTTTGCGGCGATCTCGACCAGCGCGACAAACCTAAGCCGAGCTTGCCCGATTGGATGTCGGTGACGAATTATTTGCGTTCGCTCGAGGCTCCGCGGCGCGAACCGTTGCCGGCGTATATCAGCGTCAAGCCGCTTTACGAGCGCTACGTCGGCCCCGCCTACCTGGGCGACGCTTACTCCGCGTTCAACGTCACGGGCGACCCCAATTCGCCCAGTTTTTCCGTGCCCAACATCGGGCTTTCCGACGCCGCCGAAATCCAACGTCTTGGCCGCCGCTCCGACCTGCGCCGCAATTTGGACCTGCTCGATCGGGCATTCGACCGCGCCGGTGAATTGGCGGCGCTCGACGAATTTGAGACTCAGGCATTGACGCTTTTAACCAACGCCAAAACCAAAGCAGCCTTTGACCTGACGTTCGAAGACGACCAAACCCGTGATCGCTACGGGCGCAACTCATGGGGCCAGCAATTGCTTTTGGCACGGCGCCTGGTGGAGGCCGGCGTGGACGTGCTGACCACGAGCCTCGACGGCCCGTTGTGCGGTCGCGTGCAAAACTGGGACGATCACGCGGTGAACCACCATGTTTTTGACGCCATGCGGTTCCGCGCCGACGCCTATGACCAGGCGGTGGCGGCCTTGATCACCGATATTTACGAGCGCGGACTTGACAAGCGGGTGTTGGTGGTGGTGTCGGGCGAATTCGGCCGCACGCCGAAGATTGAATATTCGCCGAGCACGGGCGCGGGCAACGCCAGCGCGCCGGCCGGCACCAAGCAGCCCGGCCGCGATCATTGGCCGCGGGGTTTTTCCAACCTCTGGGCGGGCGGCGGCATTCAAACCGGCCGCGTGATCGGCGCCACCGACAAGCGCGGCGAAGACGCCGTTGAACGCATTTGCAGCGCCGACGATTTTTTGGCGACCATTTACCACCATCTGGGCATCGATCATGCCAACACCACTCTGCGCGATTTCAACGGCCGCCCGAC
>DASVGM010000251.1:0-9622 GCA_036379555.1 Pirellulales bacterium
TGCGACATTTGGCGGAATAGTAGCAACGCGCCAAAAAAAGAGTCAAGGCCGGTATGCTTACCCCGAGTGATTCACGCTTCATGCAGGCTCCCACGGCGGCATAAAGGAATTGCGTAGGACGTATGCGCAGGATACGCAATTGGACTTTTCCGCAAACGTAAGGGATACATTTCTGGCGGCCTTTATGGCCCGCCCAAGATCGACGGCACGCGGGGAGTCGCAACGCCGCGGGCCACGACGCGCCGCGGCTCGCGACAAGAAAGGGCACGCGAGGGGGGTACATGGCAATGGATACCGCGGACGCGGAATTGCTGGCGGATTTCGTCATTGAATCGCAAGAGGGGCTGGCCAACATCGAGCAGCAAATGCTGGCGATTGAAGCCGGCGGCGACGAAGGCGAACCCGAGTTGGTCAACGCCGTCTTTCGCACGATGCACACCATCAAGGGAACGGCCGGGTTTCTCGGGCTCGACCGCATCGGTTCGCTGGCGCACGGTCTGGAAGAGGTGCTCGACGCGATGCGCAACCGCCAGCTCGCCACCAGTTCGGAGTTGGTCACGACGATTTTAAGCGCCGCCGACTGCATGAAGGGGTTGATCGACGCGGTCGAAACTTCCAACGAGGCCGAGATCGGCGACTATGTCGCCGCCCTGCAGAGTCACAAAGTGGAGGCGCGCGGCGCTTCAACCGGCGCGGCCGCGGCCAACGCTGCCGACGCGCGCCACGCGGCCGGCCGAACGGAACAGCTCGCGGAACCCGCTCCGGCCTCCTCGGCGAGCGAGGCGGTGCGCGAGTTCTTGATCGAGTGTTATGAAAACCTCGATCGCATGGAACACGAACTGATCGAGTTGGAGCAAAACCCCACTTCCGATCCCTTGCTCCGCGGCATCTTCCGCACGATGCACACCATCAAAGGGGGCGCCGGGTTTCTTGGCTTGGGCGAGTTGGAGAAGCTGGCGCACGTGGCCGAGAACTTGTTGAGCGAGTTGCGCGACGGCACTCGCACGTTGGCCGCCGCAACGACCAGCGCCTTGTTGGCCGCCGTCGGCAAGTGTCGCGAGGGGCTGGCTCTTGTCGAAACGAACCATAGCGACCGCGGACTCGATGTCGAGGGCGTCGTGCGGCAATTGATCTTGGCCGGCGGCGACGCCGCACCAAGCGAAAAGCCGGTCGAGCCGCCTCCGCCCCACAAGACAGCGCCCCACGACCAACCGGCGGCGCCAGCCGCCGGCCACGAATCGACGACGGTGGACAAGCACGCGCCGCCCGCCGGCGAAAGCACCATTCGCGTCGACGTGGGCCTCTTGGACAAATTGATGACGCGCGTGGGCGAGCTGGTCTTGGCGCGCAATCAAATTGTGCAATACACCAGCCGCTTGGAAGACGCGGCCTTTGTCAGCACCGCGCAACGGCTCAACCTGATCACGACCGAACTGCAAGAGAGCGTGATGAAAACGCGCATGCAGCCGATCGGCAACGTCTGGACCAAATTTCCGCGCGTGGTGCGCGATCTGGCGGCGCAGCTTGGCAAGCAAGTTCGCATCGAGATGGAGGGCAAGGAGACCGAGCTCGACAAAACGATCGTCGAGGCGATCAAAGATCCCCTCACGCACCTGGTGCGCAATTCAATTGACCACGGCATTGAACCGCCCACCGTCCGGGCGCAAAAGGGCAAGCCGGTCGAAGGCCGCCTCTTGTTGCGCGCCTACCATGAGGGAGGCCAGGTCAACATTGAGATTACCGACGACGGCGCGGGGCTGAA
This sequence comes from Pirellulales bacterium, assembly GCA_036379555.1. GTDB lineage: Bacteria > Planctomycetota > Planctomycetia > Pirellulales > JAICIG01 > DASSFG01. The sequence continues at coordinate 1,763 of DASVGM010000251.1, forward strand.
CCTGGATCGCATTCGCCAGAAGGCCGTCGAGCGAGGATTGATTTCCACGGAGCAGGCGGCCCGGCTGTCGGATCGCGACGCGGCCCAGCTCATCTTCGCCCCCGGCTTTTCGACCGCGGAGACCGTGACCAGCGTTTCGGGCCGCGGCGTGGGCATGGACGTGGTCAAAACGAACATCGAGCGCATCGGCGGCGCCATCGACGTGCGCAGCGTCAGCGACGCCGGCGCGACCGTCAGAATCAAAATACCGTTGACCTTGGCCATTATCCCGGCGCTGGTCGTCACCAATGACGGTGATCGTTACGCCATTCCGCAAGTCAGTCTGCTGGAATTGGTACGGCTCGAGGGCGCGGACGCGAAGCGGAACATTGAATTCGTACACGGAGCCCCCGTCTATCGGCTGCGCGGAAAACTGTTGCCGCTGGTCTACCTTTCTGAACGACTGGGCCTGACGCGCCCGGCCGACGCGGCGGACGACGTGGTGAACATTGTCGTGCTGCGGGCCAACGACCGGCAGTTTGGCCTGGTGGTCGATAAGGTGAACGACACGGAGGAAATCGTCGTCAAGCCGCTCAGCCATCAATTGAAGGGGCTTTCCGAATTCGCCGGCGCCACCATCATGGGTGATGGCGCCATCGCGCTCATTCTGGATGTCATGGGGTTGGCCGTGGCCGCCGGCCTGGCCGGTGAGATGCGCGAACAAACACTCGCCGCGGGCCGAGCGGACGACGGCAAGACGAACGCGCGACGCGAAACGCTGCTGGTCGTCGATCTGGGCGACACGCGCCGCTTCGCGCTGCCCACCTCGATGATTTCCCGGCTCGAACGGGTCGCGCGGTCGGACATCGAACAAGCCGACGGACGGGAAGTGATTCAGTACCGCGGCGACATCATGCCGCTGGTGCGGCTCAGTTCCGTCTTTGGCGGCGCGGCGCGCGATAACCGACCGTCCGATGACATTCAGGTGGTCGTATACGCCGATCAGAACGACCGCTTTGGGCTGGTGGTCGATCGCATTATCGACATTGTCGAAACCGACTCCGGCGCGTCGTCCGGAAAACCGGCTGACGACAACCTGCTCGGCACGCTCGTGATTCAACAGCGCGTGACCGACGTGGTCGATCTACGCCGCTTGGCGCGGCATTCAAGGTCCAACAAAGCTGGCGCTTCGCCAACGTGACGAGGCCAGGTAGGGTGGGCATTGCCCACCGTGGGCGCATGGTGGGCAATGCCCACCCTACGGATTTCGCCAAGCCGAAACGAGAAGTGTGACGAAGCAAGAAGGTGATTTGATGATCCGACCGATGAGACAGTTTTGCACGTTTCACGTCGATGGCCTGTTGCTGGGAATTGACGTCCAACAAGTACAGGAAGTGATCCGCTATCAGCGCATGACGCGCGTGCCGTTGGCCGCGGCGGCGATCAGCGGGCTGATCAATTTGCGCGGCCAAATCGTCACCGCGATTGATCTGCGGAAGCGGCTTGGCCTTTCGCCGCGGCCGGCTGAGTCGCTGCCCATGAACGTGGTCATCCGCACCGACGACGGCGCCGTGAGCTTGCTCGTGGACGAAATCGGCGACGTGACGCACGTCGACGAAGAGTCGTTTGAACCGCCGCCGCCGACGCTCCGCGGCGGCGCGCGTGCGCTCGTCAGCGGAGCCTTTAAGTTAAGCCAATATCTGTTGCTGGTGCTCGACACCGCGGAAGCGGTGAACGTCGCCAAGCAGGACCATTCCAAAGGGGAGAACCAACCATGAGCTTTTTTCTCAACAACAACATGAAAACAAGCGCCAAGCTGGTGTTGTTCAACGCCGTTTCGTTGCTCAGCTTCGCGATTCTGGCGGCCATCGCGCTGCGGACTTTGAGTGAAGTCGAAGTGAACGGGCCGCGGTATCGCGAGATCACGCAGGTCAAGGATCTGCTGGCCGACGTGCTGCCGCCGCCGGCCTTCATCGTGGAGTCGTGCTTGCTGGCCAACGTCATGCCGCGCGCCAACACACCCGAAGCGCTGGACAAACTGGTCGAGCGTTTCAAGCGCCTCGAAGCCGAGTATGAGTCGCGTCTGGACCACTGGAACAAGACGCTGCCCGATGGTCCGAATAAACAAGAGCTCGTCGGCGCGTCGCGCAAAGCGGCTGAAAAGTTCTTCGCCGCGGTCGAGACGGATCTGCTGCCGCTGGCGCGCAAACAGAAGACCGCGGCCGCGGTGCAACTGTTGGATGAAAAGATCGTTCCCCTGTTTGACGAACACCGCCAGGCCATTGACGCCGTCGTCGAGCGCTCGATGGCGGAATCGACCGCTCTGGAAGCCTCGGTCGCCGCGACCATCGCGCGACAATCGGGCGTGCTGTTCTGGGTTGGCGGATTCGTGTTCATCGCGAATATCTGCGGAGTGTTGTGGTTGTTTCGAGCCATTCGCCGGCAAGAAGCGTTCCAAGAAGACACCATGAAGGTCGAGGCCATCAGCCGCTCGCAGGCGGTCATTGAGTTCAACCTCGACGGCACGATCATCACCGCCAATGACAACTTCCTCAGGGCGTTGAATTACTCGCTGGACGAAATCAAGGGCCGTCACCACGGCGCGTTTGTCGACGACGGTTACAAGCACAGCGGCGAATACAAGGAGTTTTGGGCCAAGCTTGGCCGTGGCGAATACCAAGCCGGCGAATTCAAGCGGATCGGCAAAGGCGGCAAGGAAATCTGGATTCAGGCCTCCTATAACCCCATTCTCGGCACCAACGGCAAACCGTTCAAAGTGGTGAAGTACGCCAGCGACATCACCGCACAAGTCAAGGCGAGGCAAGAAATGGCGCGCATTTTGGACATGGTGAACAATAATGCCACGACACTCGGTTCGTCGGCCGAGGAGCTGACCGCCGTCAGCACGCAAATGTCGGCCAACGCCGAAGAAACCTCGACCCAGGCCAACATCGTCTCGGCGGCCTCGGAGCAGGTCAGCAAGAACGTGCAGACCGTGGCCACGGGCGTCGAAGAGATGACCAGCAGCATCCGCGAGATCGCCAAAAACGCGACGGAATCGGCCCGCGTGGCCGGGCAGGCGGTCAGCGCGGCCGACACCGCCAACAAGACGGTGGGCAAACTTGGCGAGAGCAGCGCCGAGATTGGCAAGGTGATCAAGGTCATCACCTCCATCGCCGAGCAAACCAATCTCTTGGCGCTGAACGCCACCATCGAGGCCGCCCGTGCCGGCGAGGCCGGCAAGGGCTTCGCCGTGGTCGCCAACGAAGTCAAGGAACTGGCCAAAGAAACCGCCAAGGCCACCGAAGACATCGGCCACAAGATCGAGGCCATTCAGGTCGACACGCGCGGCGCCATTGACTCGATTCAGCAAATTGGCAGCGTGATCGCCCAAATCAACGACATCTCGAACACGATCGCCAGCGCCGTTGAAGAACAGACGGCGACGGCCAACGAAATGTCGCGCAACGTGGGCGAGGCCGCCAAAGGCACCGCGGAAATCGCCCAAAACATCACGGCGGTGGCCCAGGCGGCGCAAAACACGACGCAGGGCGCCTCGAATTCGCAACAGGCCGCGAGCGAATTGGCGAGGATGGCCAGCGAGTTGCAGCAGCTTGGCGGCGACCGCCGGAATGCCGGCAAACCGTTGGCGTGTTGATGAGATAATGCCGAACACCGTCGCTGGGCCGAGCGTTACGTCGCCCGGCCCAGCACGGCGCATCGACAAAACATTGAGAACTCTTTCCCTTACGGAGAATCGCACCATGCGGGCAATCATCGTGGATGACTCGCGGCCTATTCGCCGCATCGAAAGCGACATCTTGAAGCCGTTTCAGAAGGACGCCCTGATCGACAAACTGCGGATCGTCGGAGTCGTACGCTAAGATGAGAAAAATTCGCGTTCTCGTAGTGGACGATTCGGTCGTCATCCGTCGCCTGCTGAGCGACGTGCTCAGCCAAGATGCTGAGATTGAACTGGCGGGCACCGCGCCCAACGGCCGGATCGCGCTGGCCAAGTTGCCACAGTTGAATCCCGACGTCGTCACGCTCGACATTGAAATGCCGGAGCTGGACGGGCTGGCAACCTTGCCCGAACTGCGCAAAACGCATCCCAAGCTGCCGGTGATCATGTTCAGCACGCTGACCGAGCGCGGCGCGCTGGCCACTCTCGACGCCTTGGCCCGCGGCGCGACCGATTACATCACCAAGCCCGCCAACGTGGGCAGCGTGACGGCGGGCATCCAAAGCGTCAAAGATCAGCTTATTCCCAAGATCAAGTCGTTGTGTCCGCTCGCCCAACCCGCCGCGGCGGCCGCCGCATGCGTGCCGTCCACCGCATCGCGAACCGTCCCCGCGCGACCGGCGCTCCGTCTGCCCGAGAGGTTCGACGTCGTGCTGATTGGCTCCTCGACCGGCGGGCCGCAAGCGCTGTCGGCGACTTTGTGCCATTTACCGGCATCTTTTCCCCTGCCGATTGTCGTAGTACAGCACATGCCGCCGGTCTTCACTCGGCACCTGGCCAACCGACTCGACCAGGACTGCGCCTTGACGGTGCGGGAGGCGACCGGTCAGGAAACGCTCGAGCCGGGACAAGTGCTGATCGCGCCGGGCAACTATCATTTGCAACTTGAGCGCCGGGGCGCGGCGGTGCAAGCCGTGCTGCATCAAGGCGTGCCGGAAAACTCTTGCCGACCGGCGGTGGATGTCTTGTTTCGGTCGGCCGCGAACGTGTTTGGACCGAATTGCCTGGCGGTGGTATTGACCGGCATGGGCCAGGACGGCTTGCGCGGCGCGCAGGCGATCGTCGGCGCCGGCGGCACCGTGCTGGCCCAGGACGAAGCTTCGTCCGTGGTCTGGGGCATGCCCCGCGCCGTCGCTGAAGCCGGGCTTGCCCGGCAGGTGGTTCCCTTGAGTTCCATAGCGACCGAGCTGTCGCGGTTCGCCTCGCTCGGCCGCCGGGCGGCGCTAGTATTCGGAGGGCAAAAATGACCACGGCGACCATGCCTCTTGACGCGATTTCTTACGTCTGTTCGTTGGTTCGCCAGCGTTCGGCCATTGAACTCGACGCTGCCAAAGCCTATTTGATCGAGGCCCGCCTGGGGCCTCTCGCGCGGCGGCACGGCTTCCCTTCGATCACCGACATGGTGCGGTCGTTGCAGGCCAAGCCCAAGCCCGACATGCAGCAAGAGTTGGTCGAGGCGATGACGACGAACGAAACGAGCTTTTTCCGCGACGCGCATCCTTTCGAGGCTCTGCGCGTGAAGGTGCTGCCCGACCTGCTGCGGCTGGCGGCCGCCAAGCGTTCGCTGCATATCTGGTCGGCCGCCTGCTCGACCGGCCAGGAGGCTTACTCCATCGCCATCCTGATTCGCGAGCATTTTCCGGAGCTGGGCCAATGGAACGCGCGGATTTACGCCACTGACCTCTGCGACGACGTGCTGCAAAAGGGCCGCGCCGCGCGGTTCTCACAGATCGAAATCAATCGCGGCCTTCCCGCGGCTTTGTTGGCGAAGTATTTTCGCCGCGACGGCATGCTCTGGCAACTGGCGCCGGAGCCGCGCGCCATGGTGGCTTTCACCAAGTTGAACCTCATCGAGCGTTGGCCGCCGCTGCCGCCGATGGACGTGATCTTTCTGCGCAATGTCTTGATCTATTTCTCCGCCGACAACAAAAAACGGATTCTCGAACGCATGCGCGACGCGCTGGCGCCCCAGGGCGTTCTGTTTCTGGGGGCCGCTGAAACCACCATGGGGCTTGACAACACGTTCGTCCGCGAGCAAGCGGGTTCGGGCGTGTTTTACCGCAACCACCCGTCGCTTACGAAGTGATTCCAATGCTTGCCACCAACAACAAGGAGCGATTCCATGAACGGTAAGGTATTAGTCGTTGATGATTCTGGTACGATGCGCAAGATCATCATTCGGGCACTGAACGCCGTCGGGTTCAGCGACGTCGTCGAGGCCGGCGACGGCGGCGAAGGTTTTGCCGCGTTTCAACGCGAGCCGTTCGCCCTGGTGCTGACCGATTGGAACATGCCGAACCGGTCAGGCATCGAGCTTACAGGCGACATTCGCGCCACCGGTTCCAAGGTGCCGATCTTCATGGTCACCACCGAAGGCGAAAAGGGGCGCGTCATCGAAGCGATCAAAGCCGGCATCACCGATTACCTGGTCAAGCCGTTCTCAAACGACCTGCTGCGTGAGAAGTTGGCAAAATACTCGGCGATCTAAACCACACCAAGATTCCCATGAACGTCGAATTCATCAATCCGTTTATCACCGCCGCCTGCGACGTCTTTCGCACCATGCTCGACTGCGAGCTGGCACGCGGGCCGTTGGCCTTGCAGTGCGAGCACACCGCGTTTTACGAATTGAGCGGGCTGATCGGCCTCAGTGGCCGTTGCCGCGGCATGGTCGTATTAAGCCTGGGGCGCCAAACCGCCATCAACGCCGCCGAGGTGTTGTTGGGCCACCGGCCTGATGATGTTGACGGCGACGTCATTGATGCCATCGGCGAACTGGCCAACATGATCGCCGGCGCCGCGAAAACGCGGCTCGAACAAGAGAAGCTGACCATCGGCCTGCCCACCGTCATCTGCGGCAAAACGCAAATGATCGCCTTTCCCTCGCGCGTGCGGCCCATTCTCATTCCGTTTGAATCGAAGCTCGGCCCGATCTGCGTGCAGGTAGGGCTGGCCGAGGCGTGAAGCAACCACGGTGGCATGGCGCTTGCCCGCTGCCGTTATAATCGTTAAAGTCGTTTGGTCGCCGTGACGATACTATGAATCGTAGCGCCCCCGATCCGATCTCAAAAATGATCTTCCTCCGCATCCTTGTCGCCAGTTCAATCGGCGCCCATGCGCTTTTGGGTTGCTGCTGGCACCATGCGCACGCCTGCCCGGAGGAAGCGGCTTCGTTGTCGCACGGCTCGCCGCCGGCCGTTCATTTAGCGTGCGTCGGCGCGGCGGAGGATGATTGCGATCATCAGCATGGGTGCTCCGATGCTCGTTGCGTCGTCATCCGTGGTAAGCCGCCGAGCCGGTGGCTGCTGACGGCGGCGGCCGAATGGGCCTGTATTTCGACTGCGCCTCCCTGTGTCGCGATCGCTGTTCATCGCGAGGGGTTCTCTCTCGACTTTGGCGAAGCCGCCGCTTCACCGCGCATCTATTTATTGCATCAAGTCCTCTTGATTTGATGGCGCCGCGCGTTTCGCGGCCATTCTGCGAGCGGGCGGAATTGGGGCCGTCGCCTCTCCGTGGAGCCACCTGCCTTGGTCGCTTCCGTTTGACGACCTAGTGCGTTGTCCAGACTAAATTTTAGCGTTCGAGGCGACTAGAGGATGGGCCTCCTGGCCCGTCACGTTCGCTTGGTGACGGGCTAGGAAGCCCATCCTACACGGCGACCGCCCCTGCGCCACCCCAAAATCTAGTCTGGACAACGCACTAGTAAGCCCATCCGCCTCGGTCGCGGTGCCGGGCGTCGGAAAAGTGCGGATGCGCCAGGCCGGCATCGCGCCAAACTGGCGTGAGGTCGGCGAGCGTGAGCTCAATCGGCGGGCTTTCAACTTGTGCCATGAGAAGTTCCTAAAGTACAGCGAGGCTTCGTCTATTTTTGGCGACGACCAGCACCGCGGCAAGGGCAGCTATCAGGGGATTCATAGGCCCATTGGCTGGCCACGCCATCGTTTGGCACGCGATGATCTATACTTCACGCGGGCCAAAACGAGGCGAGGCGAACGGCAAAAAGTGGCAGGTACACTCCGTGTGCCGCAGCAGCGTCAGTGAGGGCGTCGCGCCGGCGAAACGCGCATGGATGGCTAAATCCTCGGCCCAACGCTACGGCACACGGAGTGTGCCTGCTACTTTAGACGGCCTCATTCCGG
>DASVGM010000252.1:0-2609 GCA_036379555.1 Pirellulales bacterium
TCCGGTGAGGCTGCGTTTTTCGCCGCAAATCTTCTGCACCGAACCGGCGGCCACCACCTCGCCGCCGCGCACGCCGGGGCCGGGGCCGAAGTCGATGATATGGTCGGCGGCGCGCATGGTGTCTTCGTCGTGCTCGACGACGACAACGGTATTGCCCAAATCGCGCAGCCGCGTGAGCGTTTCCAACAGGCGGTCGTTGTCGCGCGGGTGCAGGCCGATCGACGGCTCATCGAGAATGTATAGCACACCAACCAGTCCGCAGCCGATTTGTCCGGCCAGGCGGATGCGTTGCGATTCTCCGCCGGAGAGCGTGGGGGCGGTGCGGTGCAGGGTGAGATAATTGAGGCCGACATTGGTGAGAAAGCCGAGCCGGCCGCGGATTTCTTTGAGCACCTCGGCGGCGATGATTTGCCGCGTGGCGTCGAGTTCCAACTCGCCGAAAAAATCAGCCGCGTCGGAAACGGCCAACGAACAGACCTCCGGCAGCGATTTGGCCTGGCCGGCGAAACGCGGATGCCGCGAGGTGAGCGTCACGGCCCGCGATTGTTCGTTCAACCGGGCGCCGCCGCACTCGACGCAACCGATCACACGCATGTATTTTTCCAACTGACGGCGTTGCATGGCGCTTTTCGTGTTGCGATAGCGCGAAACCAGTTCGGGAATAATTCCCTCATATTTGCCGCCGTATTTATGCACGCCCGCGCCATGCTTCCAGGTAAACGTGATGTGCAGGTCGCCGGTTCCCCACAACAGCGATCGCACGAAGGCGGGGTCGAGCTTGTTCCAGGCGGTATCGAGCAGGGTGTCGGGCCCCAGGTCATGCTGGCGCTCGATGGTTTCGGCCACGCCGTCATAAATATGGCGTTTCCAGCGGCCAAGATTCTCCCACGGGCCAATCAACTCGATCGCGCCTTGCTTGAACGACAGCTCCGCGTCGGGAATGAGCAACTCGGCGGCGAAGCTATAAACTTCGCCCAAGCCGTCGCACGTCTGACACATGCCCTGCGGGCTATTGAAGCTGAACAGTTGCGGGCTAGGCGGCTCGAAGCTGATGCCGCACTCGGTGCAGGCGTAATCGGCCGAAAAGTGCAGATCGTCGGCCGAGCGGCCGCGGCGGCGCTTGGGGCGAGCGTTGTCGACTTGCGGCGTGTCCTCCTCGGAGGATGGCCTTCCCAGGCCGTCACCTTTATTACGGGACGGGCTAGGAAGCCCATCCTCCTTTTCCACTGCCGCGATGAGAGTTCCTTTGCCGATCTTCAGCGCCAGTTCAACCGCTTCGGACAGGCGCGGCCGCAGGCCGGGCCCGGCCGTGAGACGGTCGATGACCACTTCAATGTTGTGCCGCATTTGGCGATCAAGCTTAGGGTCGTCGCTCAGTGAAACCACCGTGCCGTCAACGCGAGCCCGCACAAAGCCTTGTTTGAGCAGGTCGACAAATAGATCGCGGTGTTCGCCTTTTTGGGCTTTGACGATCGGGGCCAGCAGCAAAAACTTCGTGCCCTCCGGCAGGGTGCTGATGCGGTCGATGATCTGATCGCGCGTTTGGGCGGTGATGACGCGGCCGCATTTGGGGCAATGTCCCTGGCCGGTGCGGGCGTAAAGCACACGCAAGTAATCGTAGATTTCCGTAATGGTGCCAACGGTGGAACGCGGGTTTTGGCCGCTCGTCTTTTGCGAAATGGAGATCGAGGGGCTTAGGCCCGAAATGAGATCGACGTCGGGTTTGGGCATTTGCCCCAGGAACTGCCGGGCGAAGCTGGACAGGCTTTCGACGTAGCGCCGCTGCCCTTCGGCATAGAGCGTATCGAAGGCCAGCGAGCTTTTGCCCGACCCACTGACGCCGGTGAGGCAAATCAGGCGGTTTCGGGGCAGAGTGAGACTGACGTCGCGCAGGTTATGTTCGCGGGCGCCTTTGATGACAATATCGGCAGCGGGCATGCAGCGGTCTGGGTGGAAGTGTGAAATCCGTTTCGAGTTTCGGCGGGAACGAATCCTGTATTTTAGGGCAGAAGCCGCAAGGCAGAAAGGGGCGGGCGATGGGCTTTTCCAAAGGAGCCCACAGATCACACGGATGGGCACGGATGATCGGGCAGACGCTTTGCGCCAAATCGACTATCGAATTCCCGCCGGTGAATCAACACCGAAAACCATTGCTTGGCAAACACGCCGAATGGATTACTCAGGTGTCCGTCAAGGCCGGCGCGTTTGACAGTAGTTGGGGCGGCTGCTAGATTTGCGCGCATGCGGACGGCAACGTGCGGCGTGAACCGCCGTGCGGGTGGCGGTGTCCAAATCTCAGGGTTCGCAGGTCCGCCTAGATCGAGCGACGGGGGAGATTTCGCGTTGGCGGAGAATGACGGATGGGTGGCCGAGTGGTCGAAGGCGGCAGTCTTGAAAACTGCAGTAGGCGAAAGTCTACCGGGGGTTCGAATCCCTCCCCATCCGCTTTCAAAACCCTCTGAAAGCCCCGCATCGATTCTCACGGAAACGCCCTCCTCACACGGAAGCTGGAACATGAACGCTCCGCTGGTTCGACTCAACCTCCATCAGCATACGGGCACCATCATTTTGAACCGCCCTGAAAAGCGCAACGCGTTGAGCCGCGCCCT
>DASVGM010000253.1:0-5826 GCA_036379555.1 Pirellulales bacterium
CATACTTCTCCGGCACGCCGCGCAACAGCCGCAGGGCGTCGTCGCAAACCTGGTAGCCCAGCCCGCGCGAACCGGAGTGAATCATCACGCACACTTGATCTTTCTCTAGCCCCATGGTGCGCGCGGCTTCGTCGTCGAACACCGCGTCGACCACCTGGACTTCCATAAAATGGTTGCCGCTGCCCAGCGTGCCGCATTGGTCTTTGCCGCGTTCGAGCGCCCGTTCGCTCACGTAGTCCGGCTCGGCGCCGTCGAGCCGCCCACGGGCTTCGGTGTGGTCGATATCGCTAGGCACGGCCAGATCGCGGTCGATCAATCGGCGGGGACCTTCGGCCATCAGCCGGCGCAGCTCTTTGGGCTCGAAGCGATAGCGTCCGCCGCGGCCCACGCCCGTCGGCACCTGGCGAAACAGCTCTTCGACCAGCGTGGTCAAGTGCGGCTTGACGTCTTGATACATAAGGTTCGAGCGCACCAGCCGCACACCGCAGTTGATGTCGTAACCGACGCCGCCCGGCGAGATGACGCCCCCCTCGGCCGGATCGGTGGCGCACACCCCGCCGATGCAGAAGCCATAGCCCCAATGAATATCGGGCATGGCCAGGCTGGCATGCTGAATGCCCGGCAGAAAGGCCACGTTCGCCACTTGTTCGGGCGCCTGGTCGGCCTTGATCAACTCCAGCAGCGCAGGGCTGGCGTAGATCAAGCCGTCCACGCGCATGCCGGGTTTATAGCTTTTAGGAATCCGCCAGAGGTTGTCGTTCACCTTTTCCAGCGGGCCGCTGTATCCGTCTTTGGGCATGGTGAGGCCTGCGAACTACTAATGGTTTTGACGAACAATTTCGGCAACCGCCCGGTGGCTGGGGCAGAGCCTAAGCGATGCCCCGGCTGATCCGCTTCCGGGGCATCGGCAAGCCTCTGCCCCGGCCACCAGCGGTCTCGGCCAGGCGATGCATGGTGGATATTAGGCTACAACACACTAACCCGAAGCGTAAGCGAGGCTGAGAGCCGGCCTCGCTTACGCTTCGGGTTGGTGGTTGACACCGACTAAATATCGACAATCACCTCGGCCAACCAGCCGTCGGGCGTTTGTTCGACGCGCAGGCCATGATAGGTAATCGCTTTGACCTCGTGCTCCAACTGATGACGACTTTCGTCGGCCGCTTCGCCGCGGGCGGTGGCCGTCAAGCCCGATTCGCCGAACTGAACCTCGAACTGACTCAGCAACAAATGTTCCGATTCAAACGCATAGAGAATCTCGGTGAGCCAATCGAACAGCAGTTCATCGAGCCGGCCGCCAGGCACCTCGAAGGCTATCTCACGGACAGGCCGCACGGCATCGTGGTTCGCGGCAATCATCGAGGTCAGACCGCGGGCGGCGTCGGTGAAGAGCGTCTCTAAATCCGACGCCCTCACTCGCAAGCCGAGATCGGCGGTGTGCTCGAAGGTTTCGTACATCGCCTCGGCTTCCGTGTTAGAAGCAGACCAAAAAACCTTCGGTACTCTTGACAGCCCTCATCTTGCCGTTACTAAGGGGGGACGAACCGTCGGTCGAAGCCATTCTTCGTCCGCTCCTTCGGTTACATTCCGTCCCTCGGCGCGGGCGGTCAAAGTAGCGCCCGCTCAGGCGCCGCCTCGCTGGCCGGCATCGGCGGCTGAGCATGGTATAGCATGCGTACCAACAGCTTGGCAACGACCCACTCGGGCAGCCTCAAGAGCAGTCGTTGCGCAAGCCACCATATTCGCGCGCGCATGTCGCGCTCGTCGGCCCAATACGTTTCTTTAACGCGCAGATCGGCTAAGATAGTCTCGCGCAACCTCGTGAACTTAGTTTGACCCGGGTGCAAGCGATAATTGAGCAAGGGTTCAGAATGGTTGGCGAACCGAACACCTTGCTTGATCCAGCGGCTCCACAATTCATAGTCTTCGGCCGCCGCGAATTCCGTCAACTGGTATCCGCCGAATGACTCAAATGTCTCGCGGCGGAACATCACGCTCGGTTGCGAAAGCGGCACAACGCGCGGGAGTGCCTTCATGATCGCATCATGCTCGAGCGGAAACCGGCGATACCCCACCACGCAATCGTTTTGGTCAATTACGGCGATTTGACTTCCAATTACAGCGATCTCCGGGTGCGCCGCCAAATATTCAACTTGCTTTGCCAGTCGCGCGGGGTGCGCGACGTCGTCGGCATCCATGAGCGCCACGTACTGACCTGCCGCGGCACTCACGCCGCGATTCTTCTGCCACACCAAAGACGTCCGCTCGCCATTGACGATGTGCCGCAAGCGCGGCTCGGCGGTGTCGCGAAGCCAGTCGCCGTCGTGTCGCGGCGATGGATCCTCAACGATAATTAGCTCGAAATCGGCCCACGACTGATCGAGAATGCTTTGCACCGCCTTGGCAAAGAAGACAGGATGCGGGTCGTAGACCGTCATCACTACCGAAACGGTCGGTTTTGACGCGGAGCGGCGGGTCATCGCTTCACCGCCACGACGACGAACATTTTGGAGAAGACCCACAAACAGGGGAAGCGGCGCAGCGCCGCCGCGCCGAAACGGTAATGGAGCGAATCGCCCAGCGTCGCCAGCGACAAGTCCGCCGGCACGACGAACTGGTAGGACAACTCGGCGCGGGCCGCAAATAGTCGACGCAGTCGGAACCACGTCGGCGCGTAACTGGCATCCGTGTAGTCAGTGCCGCGCCCACTTAGCCGGAGGTACCAGTTCGCCCACCGAAGTGGCAGGTAGCTTAGTAGAGGCAAGTCGTAATGTACTTCCATCGGCCAAAGCTTGTTCGGCACGATGACGAGCAAGACGCCGCGTTGCTTCAGAGCGGCGCAAGCCGTCGCCAGCGCCGCGCCCTGGTGCACAATGTGTTCCAAAACATTGTCGAGCACCACGAGATCGTAAGTTTCGCGTTCGTCGAGATCGGCCGCTGTGGCGCGACGGAATTCGAGGTTGGCCAGGCCGCGATCTTCGCGAAGGTTTAGCGCGGCTTCGTACAAAGCCGAGTTTGGTTCGATGCCCACAGCGCGACGGCATCGTCTGGCCAATTCAACCGTCGTGAAGCCGTAGCCGCAGCCAAGGTCGAGCACATCGAGTTCCGAGGCCGGGCGCGTTAGGAACGGGCCCGCGGTCTCTAAGATCTGCCGAGCGAACCCCTCGGCCAGCGCCGCGCGATGACGCATGCTCTTCTTGCCGTATTCGTACGCGGGCAGATTGCTCATGTCGCATCTAATGCGGCGCCTTGGGGTTGCCAAGGTCCCGCGTGACCGCCGGCGCCGAACCGTCCTTCGCGCGAACCGCGGCGAGCGCTTCGGGCGGCGCCTTGACGACATACACGTCGAAACCGGCGCCGGCTTCGACCTTTTGGAATACGTCGGCGTGTTCGGCCGCCAAATCGCCGATGCCGGGGTAGCGGCCGTATTTGAATGGGTCGCGCCGCACCGCCGCGAGAGCGTCAATCCGGTTATTGCGTAGATAAGAGAGGAGCGCCGTCCACGACAAGATCCGAAAAGGGCGGTGTGCCCGAAACTGACGGCGCGACCCGAAAAACGCGTAATAGCGATAATCCGCCACGGCGATCCCGCGGGCGCGAATGTCGCCCGTTTCGAGTCGTGTGAACGCTTGAGTCGCGAATTGGCGATCAAAGTTCTTCGCATACCCGGCGTGCCACCGGTGGCCCAGCGCGGTGGAGGCCGTCGCCACAAAAACCGCGGCGGCCGTCCACGTCAATCGCCGTCGCCAAACGTGGGCCGCGCTCCTCACGTACAGCTCGCCGAGCAGCCAGCCCGCCAAGCCGAGATTCACCGCCATCAAGATCGCGTCGAAGTTGATCAGTTCGCGTCCCCGCGCCGCGAGTTGGGCGATGCCGGCGGCGATAGCCAGCAATCCAATGGCCGCCGCAATGATGCGCGACGCGCGCCCCGGCCAGATCCGCCGGACTCCGCCTACCGCGGCGTCGAGCGCGACGGCGAGGCAAAGCATCCCCAAGATCACGGGGCATTGGCTATAACGCACCACGGTGAAAGCGCCATTGATCAGCCGCTCGTTGTCGTCGGCGACGGTGAAGGGCGTGATCCCAAAAACGAAGATTCCTCCCAAGAGCCCTATCGCCAACGCGACGCGCACCAGCGCGCTGCGATCCAAGCCCCCACGCAGTCCGAACCATGCGCCGATCAGCATCCAGACGGCGGCGGCCGGTCCCATGAGCACCCCCGCTACCTGGTAATAGCCGGTCAACTGCCGCAACGCACTCAGGTACTGGACCCAAAGATCGGTGCGGCCGTTACCGAAAAAAGTCGTTCGGAACGCGCTCGGCCGCACCGACTCCAACACGTCGGTCGCCCGCGAAACTCCCAACGGGTAAACGGGCGTGCCGGTGACGACCCAGTTTCGGAAATACCAATAACCGGCCAGTGACGCCGCGCACAAGACAGTCGCAACCGCGAAACGCCGCGCGGACCGGTTGCCGTGCGCCGTCCAGAAAAGCACGATCAGCGCGCCGCCGCCGATCGCCGCGTATCCGAGCGCGTAATACTTCACACCCGCCAGCAGCCCTAACGAAGCGGCGGCGAGCCAGAGGTCCGGGGCGCGACCGATCCGCGCAAATCGCGCTCCGTAGGCGAGCGCGGCCACGAAGGCGGCCGACACCGCCATGTCGTTCTCCAAATCGGTCAATTGCGTCAGCACCACGTTGCTGGCAATCGTCGCCACCGCGACCGCGTGGCGGACGAGTGAAGAAAGCTTTAATTCGCGGCCCAGCTCCAGCACCCCCAACGTCAGCAGGGCCGCGACCGGCAAGTTCGCCGCGCCGACCCAATAATCGCCGGAAAAGGGCGCCGCGAGCCAAAGGCCGAGCAGCTCGCCATTGCCCGGATTGTACCATTCCGCGCAGCCGGGGGCGTACAATCTGCCGTCTTGAAGCCAATGGTCGACCAGCGGTAGATGATACATCAGGTCGTCCCAATATTTTGGGAATTCCATGAGCCGCTGAACGATCATGGCACTCGCCAAGGCCGCCAACGCGCCCCAGAGCCACCGACTGTACGTGACGCGAATTGTCGATTTGCGACTGCTGGCCTGGGCAGAGCTTTGGCGGTGCCCCGGCGCTTCGTGGAAAGTCGAAGGCGAAACCAGCCCAGCACGATCCTGCCGCGTCGCCAGCGCGACGACCCCCGAAACTAGCAACATCAGCCCGCTCAATGTTCCCCAGTGCAGCAAGCCAGCCGCGCCCAGCAACACGCAGAGCGCGACGACCGATGTCCAGAGCATGAGCAAGGCGTGCATCGCGATCGCCGCGCGCGTGTCGTCGGGAAACGCCCGGCGCGCGAGGCGCGTCGCGGCGGCCGCGGCCGATAGGTTGACCACGAACCAAGCCGCGGCGGTCAGCGCGTCTGTCACGGGTGCTCCTATGCGACCGCCGCCGGTTTTCGTTTACGCACGACCGCGGCGGCAATCGCTAGGGCGGCGACCACCAGTACGCTCAGGGCCAGCCAACCGAGAATCGCGTTCCGCGCTTCATTCTCCGTCGCCGGACCGAGCGGCAAAGCCGCGGCGCGCACGGAAAAGTCGGTGAATCTCACGGCCAACGCGCCGGTCGACAGGCCGGTGTCGGCCGCCAATCGGACAGTCGCCAAATCGTGTTTGACGAAACTTTCGCTGCGGACTTCTTGAAAGCTCGATCCGCCTTCGCTGTACAGGTATCGTAGCGTGGCGCCTTCGCGAGTCAGGCGGAGCTTGCCCGACTTCGCCTCGCTAGGCGTGGTTTGCACGTCGTGCTTATCGCCGGATACGCCCGCCGGCGACATCCGGTCGGTGACGATCA
>DASVGM010000254.1:0-4802 GCA_036379555.1 Pirellulales bacterium
GCGGCATGACGACCGATTTTGCGCAGACCAGGCCCATCCTACTTGGACGGCGCCGCTTTCGCACGATAGGCGGGCATCCATGACGCGGGCGGGGCGATGCCCTTGGCTTGCCCGAGGGAGTTTCGCGTTGGTTGTCTACCATCGCGGCCAAGCGCGGTATCGCTTCTTATGTCACCGGCAACCCGGCGACTGGGCACTGAGGCGTGCCAACGGTCGTGCGCGTGATTTCCTCCACCGCGACGCGCGCCTTCTCGGCATTGTGTACCCAGTTGCGATAAAAATCGTACGGGCACTCGGCGACTCCTTTTTCGCCTTGGCCGGAGTTGATGAGGCCGGTGTAACCTCGATGCAGCAGTTTGAAAAGGTGGTTTTGCGATTGAGCGTTAGTCCGAAAATCGCGAATCAGCGATTTGGACAGCGCGGCGAATTGAACGCCGAATTCCTCCTCGCCGCATTCGCCTAGCGTGCGACCGTCGAAGCCGATGATCGCGGAATGGCCGAAGTAGGAATACACCCCGTCGAAGCCGGCGGCGTTGGCCACCGCGACATAACAGTTGTTCATCCAGGCCATGGTCTTGGCCACCATCACCTGCTGTTCTTTGGCCGGGTACATGTAGCCCTGGCAGCGCACGATCAGTTCGGCGCCTTTCATCGCGCAATCTCGCCAGATTTCGGGATAGTTGCCGTCATCGCAGATGATAAGGCTGACCTTCAAACCCTTGGGTCCGTCGGAAACATAGGTGCAATTGCCCGGATACCACCCCTCAATGGGGCACCAGGGCATGATCTTGCGATACTTTTGCACCAGCCGCCCGCCGTCGTCGAGCAAAATCAAGGTGTTGTAGGGAACCACACGGGGATGCTCTTCATGGCGTTCGCCGGTCAGCGAAAAAACACCCCAGGTGCGGTTCCGCCGGCAAGCCTCGGCGAAGACTTCCGTCTCTTCGCCCGGAATCTCGACGGCCGTGTCGAGCATTTCTTGGCGGTCGTACATGATGCCGTGCGTGCTGTATTCAGGAAATACGACCAGGTCCATCCCCGGCAGGCCGAGTTTCAAGCCGTCGATCATCTGGCCGATCTTCCGGGCGTTGGCCAGCACGTCTTGCCGTGTGTGCAGGCGAGGCATCTTATAGTTGACGACGGCCACGCCGATGGTGTCGGCGCTGCTGGAAATGTCTCCGTGAAACATGGCGGGCTCTCTCTAGGACGAATGGTGGGCGCGGTGCTGAAGACATTGGATACCCGCGGCCTGCCGATTGCAAGCTTTGGGCCAATCGGGCGCAAAAGCGGTTGACTCCCGGCGAGCGGCAACCGACAATCGCTCAAAGACGCCCCTTTTGGAATCAAACATATATGGAATTCAAAGAAGGCCACACGGTCGGCATCGACCTCGGCACCACGTTTTCGGCCATCGCGCATCTTGACGCCGATGGAAACCCCGTCGCTCTGGCGAACGAAGAAGAAGAAATCGAAACGCCCAGCCTTATTTTGCTGGCGGAATCAGGGCACGTCATCGTCGGACCCAGCCGCACGCGCGCGGCGATGGAAGACCCCGAACACGTCGTCGAGCGCGTCAAGCGGCACATGGGCACCACCGAATACAAACGCACCTTCGACGGCCATGAGATCACGCCCGAGTTTTTGTCGGCGCTGATCTTGAAGAAATTGCGGCAAGACGCCGAGAAGCGCATCGGGCCGGTGGGCAACGCTGTGATTACGGTGCCGTATTATTTTAACGACGCGCGGCGCAAGGCCACGCAAGACGCCGGCCGCATCTCCGGCTTCAACGTGATCGACATCATCAACGAGCCGACCGCCGCCACGCTGACCTACGCCTGGAAGCGCGGAGAACTGGGCGTAGGCCATTCCAACAAGCCGCACATGGCGTTGGTCTATGACCTGGGCGGCGGCACGTTCGACGTGACCGTCGTCAAATACACGCCCGCGCACTTTCAGGTGTTGGCCACCGATGGCGACGTTTATCTGGGCGGCATTGACTGGAACGATCGCCTGCTCAATTACATCGCCGACGAATTCAAAAAGCGGCACGGCGCCGATCCACGCGATTCAGCCCACACCGCCCAGGTGTTGCGCAACGACTGCGATTTGGCCAAAATCGAGCTCACCAACAAGCCGCAAACCACCGTCGTCTGCCGGCACGAGGGCAAGAGCATCTCCCTGCCGATTACCCGCGAACAATTTGAGCAGATGACCGCCGACTTGCTGCAACGCACGATCGATACCACGGAGCTTGTCATTGAACAGGCCAAGATCAAGCCGAATGAGTTGGACGCCATCGTGCTGGTCGGCGGATCAACCTTGATGCCCAAGGTGCCCGCCATGCTGGAGCAGGCGACCGGCATTAAGCCTTACCAAGGCCTTTCGCCGCACACGGCCGTGGCGCAGGGCGCCGCGATTCACGCCGCCATTTTGGAAGCCAAGTATCGCGGCAGCGGCAGTGCGTTGGCGGAGACGGTGCGCAAGTACCTGAAAAACGTCAAGCAGGACGACGTGAATTCGCATAGTCTGGGCGTGGTGGTGAAGGATCCCAAAACCGGCAAGCCGCGCAACCACATCATGATTCCGCGCAACACCACGTTGCCGGTGGAAAAACAGCAGGTGTTCAACACCTTGACGGCGGGGCAGCTTCGCGCCACGGTCAAAGTGGTCGAGGGGGACGCGCCCGATCCGGCCGCCTGCTCCTTGATCGGCAATTGCAGCATCACCCAACTTCCCGCCAATCTGCCCAAGGGTTCGCCGGTGGAAGTGACGTATGCCTTTGGCAGCGACGGCCGCGTGCGCGTGCGGGCGCGTGATAAAACCGGCGGCAAAGAAGCGGTCATCGAGATCGAACGCCGCGGAGGGTTGGACGAGCAACAGATTGACGCTTATTCCGCCCTGGCCGGTTCGTACATCGTGCAGTAACAGGGACGACATAATTTCATGAGCAGCACGCAACTGGATGTTTATCGTGATTGGCTTGATATTCAAGAAACCGCGCGGCCGCTGACGCACTATCAGCTTTTCGGCTTGAAGGTCTTCGAGGACGACGCCGACGCGATTCGCGGCAGCTATCGCAAGCTGAACGCCCATGTGCGCAAGTACGCCGCCGGCGAATATGGCCCGCAATCGCAAGCGCTGTTGAACGAACTTTGCCAGGCGATGCTCTGCCTGACCGACTCCGTTCGCAAAGCCGAATACGACGCCTCGCTGGGCCGCGCCGCGGCCCCTTCCGGCGGCAAGGCGCGTGGCTTTGAAGAATTGTTGGTGGCGCGAAAAGTGGTCACCGCCGATCAGTTGGAAAAAGCCCGGCGGCTTTCCAAAACGATCGGCGTGGACGTGCGCGACGCCATCCTGCAACAAAAGTCGGCGCCGGCCGAGCGCGTGATGCCGGTTTTCGCCGAGTCGATCGGCCTGCCCTTCATCGAACTGGGCGACGTGGAAATCGACGAATCGCTGGTGCCCAACGTGCCGGCGGTGACGGCCCGACAGCAATCATGCGTGCCCCTGATGGTGGCCGACGGTCGCGTCTTAATCATGGCGCCGCACCTGCTGCCTCCCGAGATCGAAGACCTGCTCCGTTTGCGCTTTGGCATGCCGGTGCGGTTGGTCATGTCCACACCGGGCGACATCAACCAGGTGATCGCCAAGCACTATCCCAAAGAAGCGGCTCAAGCGGAGCTTGTGTCCGGCCCGCCCAAGATCGCCAGCACGCCGGCCGCCAAGACGGAAGCCTCGCCGCCGGCCGCCGCCGCGGCGCCGCCAGTGAAGCAGCCGAAGGCTTCCTTCTACAGCCTTAGCCCTGAAGAACGGGCCGCTTGGAAGAAAAAGCAAGGCATGAACTGTCTGGTGGCCTTCAACTTTACGGTGATCGCCGTGGTGTTTGGGCTGTACCTCTTCACCCGCTACTTTATGATGCATCCTTACTTGAGCATGCTCGGCGGCGTCCTCGTGGGCGGTGTGGTGGCGGGAATCACCTATGTGGTGACGGAGTCAAAGGGGCCATAGCCGGCATCCGGAGCCTGCCTGCGAAGTCGGCGGGCTCGTACCGTAGCCATCACGCTCCGCGTGATGTCAGCCCGTGCCTGGCGGCCACGCCGGCACATAAGTTGCCCAACGGCGGCCAAAGGCCAACGCCTCGTTTGAGCAGTTCATGCTTATGCAATTCACGCAGCCGATCTATTTCCGCTACTGCCTCTTTTCCTCCAATCAACTCGGCCGACTTGATGCTCGGCGCGGCTTGCCAGCGGCGCAAGAACTCGTCACGGGTCAAATTGTCGCCGGCCCTCAGCGGAGCGACGGGCTGTTCGATTACGATTGCCATCATGCCACCTCGTGCTTCTATTCTACGCGCCCTGCCGGCCTGCGCCAACAGATTGAAAACCTTCCCCGCGGCAATGAGTATAGAGATGATGGAGATGATCGAGCGCTCAAAAATGAAACGGCTGTTTGCTTTTACCCGCATTGCGCACCGGACCCAGAGGACGCGTGACCGTGTGGGTAGCGGAATTCGTAAGAATTCCGGCCGTGAACCGATGGACTTCTCACGAAGTCGGCTACGGGCCAGTGCGCAATGCGTGTTCACCATCGGCGCGGCGGTCTGGACGGGGCTGCTCGCGGACGATGCGAGCCGCGCGATGGGCTTTGCCAATGAACCGCCCGGCCACGACCGCGCGCCCGCGGGCGGTTGGCGGCTCGCCGACCTGGAGCCAACGATGAAATCGCTCCAGGGGCGATCTTACGAAAACGGCCGCCGCCTGTTTGCACGCGCCCATTGCACGAAATGCCATCGCTTCAACGAC
>DASVGM010000255.1:0-2017 GCA_036379555.1 Pirellulales bacterium
TCAGCGCGATGACGCGGGGCGGCTCATCGGCGGCGGTAATCGCGAGTTCTCCGTGCGCGACAACCGCGTGGAAGCGATGCTGGCCAGGTTGTCGATCGCCGGGCTGCGCGTGCTGGAGCCCGCTTGCTTTGAGGGACATCTCACCGTGGCGCTCTGCGCCGCCGGAGCGCGCGTGACGGCGTTCGACGCGCGGCCGGTCAGTGTCGTCAAGGCGTTCGCCCGTTGTCTGGCTTTTGGCTATTACCCGCGGCTGCTGCTGCACGACGCGCGGCGCATCGCCGAGCTGGGCGCGTTCGACTTGGTGTTTCATTCGGGACTGTTTTATCACCTGGCCGATCCGATCGAACATTTGCGGGGCCTGGCCGCTGTCGCTCCGCGCATCGTGCTCGACACGCACACCGCGTTTCCGGCGCTGGCCCGCGACGTGCTCGCCGGATACGAGGGACAGTGGCACGACGAAGGCGGTTGGACGGAGCCTTTGAGCGGCGTCGAAGACCGTTCGTTTTGGCTGACGAAGGAATCGTTGTTTCGGCTTTTCGCCGATTGCGGCTTCGCCCATGAGACGCTGCTCGACGACGAGTACGCCGACGGCCCGCGTTCGCTGCATCTGTTGACGCGAGCGTAAGGGCGTTTAACAAAGCAATCACGTTCCTAGAGGATGGGCCTGGCCTGCGCAAAACGATCGAGTTTTATACAGGAAACCATCCATGGTTTGACGTGAGGGTTGTTCCGCTCCGCCACCACCGGCTTTACGCCGGTGGAGCGGTGATTGACAGCCAGAAACGACGCCTTGTGGCGGCCCCAACGCGAAAAGGGGGAGGTGGTGGAGGTTGTCGCGATAACGCGGTCTAGCGGTCAATCATCGCTCGACCGGGATGAACCCGGATCGGGGCGGAACAAAGCTGGCGCCAACGACTCGTGGTGAACAACGCCTCGTTTGCGCAGGCCAGGATGGGCCTCCTGGCCCGTCACCATTTACCGTGACGGGCAAGGAACCCATCCGCCAATGACCACCGTTGTCCGTTCTGCAACGGAACGGTCTGGGAAGGCCATCCTCCAAATACTCTGCGACAAACCTCATGGAAAGCTCAATGATCCCGCGAGAACAGGCGACCGAGCGCTGGCGCACCCACACCAGCGCGGCTGGGTTGACCTGGGGCGTGATGCTCGACGGCGCGCCGATTGTCGCGGCGCTGGCCCGGCATGTGCCGCTCAATGACGCCACGATTTTGGAGATTGGACCGGGCTATGGCCGTCTGCTCCGCGCACTGACGAGCGACACCATCCACACCTACGTCGGACTCGAGATTTCGCCGCATTGGACGCGCGAGCTGGCCGCGCAATTTGGCCACCTGCCGAACGTCGAGTTGGTTCAAGGCGCGGCCGAAGACGCCGATACGCTGTTGGCCGGGCGGCAGTTTGACGTGATCGTATCATTGCTCACCTGGAAGCATCTCTATCCCGACTTTAGCGCCGTGGCGCGATGTTGCCGCAACCTGCTTATGGGCGACGGGCGGCTGATCTTCGACCTGCCCGAAACCGGCGTGGCCTGGCCCGCCCGCCCGGATGAACCGAGCGGCAAGTTTGAACAAGAGACCGGTACGTTCACTCGCACCTATTCGCGAGCCGAAGTTGACATGCTGCTTTGCTCGGTCGGGCTGACTGTCGCGGCGTTCGATGAGATCGAGCATGCGGCGGACAAAAATCGGCTCTTGGTCGTAGCCAGTCGGAAATGAATCACCAAAGCCCAAAAAAATGGATTGAGCTCCGACCGCCATGAGGGCACGTTTGCCGAGGTTGACCGCGCGGCTCGACTGCGGTTGCCTTTTGAGTTGCGGGCGGCAACAATAAGCTGGCTGAACAAAGCCTGGCGAGAAAAGCGGTGGTATGATGATTTGGCCGTTTCAACGCAAACGACGCATTCCGGCGACAGTGGCTCCGACAATGGCGATTGCCCTCCCAGTACAAGCGCCCGACGATCCGCAATGTTTTGGCTTCAAGACCGTCTGGTGGTCTT
>DASVGM010000256.1:0-11840 GCA_036379555.1 Pirellulales bacterium
AATCGTGACTTTGATTGAAATGTTTGCCTTTGAGTGCCCGGATCTACGAAGAAAAGCTTCGGTTCAATTGCAACCCGCAGCTTATCGTTCGTCTCTGCTGATTTGGCTGCTGGCCACGTCACGGCCAGCATCACGATGACAAAGACTGTAAGAATCCGACTGACATGTTGGATCACTGGAACCCTCTGCGCCGTACAATGGCATGCATTACTGCGACGAACAGCTAACATCGAGGTATGCGCATTGGCCGGAGTTCGGCCTCAAAGATATTCAACGCTTCAAACAGCGGCTCGGCCTCCTTGCGAAGCAAGTCCCACTCCTCCGGGACCGCTTTCGGATCGGCATCAAAGTCCAGCTTTGTTGTGCCCTGGAGCTTTGACGCGACCGTCATGATTGTGGAGCACCCGTCAAAGTGTTTGGGATAAAAGGCCAGGCAGGCGTCAAGAAGCGCATTCGGGTGATCTGGTCCCTGGGGAACGATCGCTCGAAGCGAGCCAAGTGGTCTTATCTTCCGGTTGACGTAATATGGCTCGAGCCACTGGCGATCCGCGTCGCCGACCAAAATCTGCAGCTCGATAGGATTGATGCCATCGTATCCTTGGAAGCCGCCTAAGCCGCCAATTGCATAAAGCTTCGAAAAGCCTGCCATACAAAGCCCCCTTACAACTCGTGAAAAACGTGACGAGCAACTATAGCTCAAGAAATGGGCCCTGGTCTGCTCCAACTCGTCCCAAAGCGTTGCCTATTCCGTCGCCTGACCAAGCCGTATCCGTCGCGTCCACCGCTCGTATACACCATTTAGGTCAATCTTGGCGTTGCCGGGGTGGATACGGCCCCAAGAATCGGTCGCCATTGAAATGGATCATGTGGTCGGGAAAATCGGCGATCCAGACCTCCGATTCCCAGACGATTTTCGAGGCGTGCTTGTTAAAACCCTTGAAGTCGATGAACGCCGTCACGTAAATCCGACCCGGTGAGGACTGCCTGAGCATCGCTTCCAACTCAGCGTGCCGCTTGGGCGACACCGGCCCGTGCGCCGTGACCGCCTCGACCAAAAAGAGCCAGTTGCGGCGTCGGTCGTACAGCACCACGTCAGGCAACTTGTCGTGGTTCATTTCGGGAATATTCAACGACGCCAGCACTTCGGTCGCCACGCATAAACGCTTTTTGGCCGTATCGCCCAGATAAATAACAAATGCTCCCGGTGCGAACCGCGGCGCAAATTCCTCAATGATGAGCCGCTGAAGCTCGTTATGGACGCCCGGCGACAGCACGACCTTCGAGCCGTCGGGGAGGGTGACGTGCACCTTGTAAAGGCTGCGCGCTCGCTCGTAAGCTTTGGTCAGACTGCCGTGGCGCTCAAGGAACTGCTCGCATTTCTTGGAAAAATTGCGGCGCTCAAACGTGCGCAACACCGCCGCGGCGTCTTCAGTCAGTTGGTAACGTGTCTCGCCGCTGTTCGTGGGGCGTGTGGGATCGTCGGGGTTCCGGTCGATCAGGCGCGCCTGCTCGAATTGATGAACGGTCTGCCGGCGGATTGTCTCGCGGCTGTTCGCCGCATATTTTTTGCCGTATTTCTCCTTCATCCAGCCCATAATGTCCCAGATGCGCAGCAACGGGCGCCCGGTCTTCGCCCAGGGCGTGTTCTCGTCAAGCGCAGCCAGCGCCAGCAGCGTCAAGCAAGAGCGCTCGTTCTGCTGCGGTTTCGGCAAGCCGAGACTCTTCAGGATTTCCTTCGCGTCGTCGCGTTTGCTCACGTAGCAATCTCGCAAAGCTCGGCGATTTCCGTCGCCGGGATACCAATCGCCTTCCCAACAATTCTCTCCACCGCCTCGGGGGCCGTGTCACTTCCGGCGGCGATGTCTTTTCCGATCTTCCGGATCGTCTCAACGTCGGGCACCGGCATTGCCCGAATCTCAGCGGCATTTACCTGGGTGTTGCCGCTGATCGCACGGAAATAGCGGTCAATCAAGGCGGAGTTGAAAAAAGCAGCGAGGCCGAGCGCCTCGTCGCGCGTCAATTCGCCATCTGGCCTATACACATAGTTGAGATGATTCTCCAAACCGAGCAGCGGCGCGTACGAATCGGTCGCTTCGACGATGCCCGCCACGAGCCGACGGCGCTCTTCTTTGGCGGTAAATCGCTTGAGCAGCACGTAACGCTTCGCCGGCAACAAGAGCCGCATTGAATCGTCCGTGGCGCGAATGTGCATGGGCTTGCCGTTCTTCGGACGGAACCGCATCGCGAATGGCCGAACATTGTGCATCCACAACAAGGGCGCCGTGTCTTGCGCCCGCTCAATGCACAAGAATTCGGTGGCGCGAAAAGTCACCACTGGCCCGGTCGAAATCCTGAACGGAAGGTCGCGAAAGCGGCAGGGCAAGGCATCGACAGCCTCGACGACTTTTCGTTCAAGCGCGTTTGTCGCCACGCGGATAAGATGGTCGCCCGAAGCGCCTTCGACGACGCTGGCATACGGCAGCGCGTGTCGCTCGAGGGAGTTAAAGCTGCGGTCGCGGCTCGATGTGAGCAGCACCTCTTGGGGCCGCGCTTTCTTTTCGGCGAGGAGGATGACATTCTCTTGAAGCACCTGGTCTTCTCGGAACGCGGTGTCGCGCGATTCGAAGACATGGATTTGCCGCACGGTCATTCGATCAAAGAACCATTTCCGGAACCGCTTGAAATAAGGACCGTTGAAATAACTGCGGGGCGTTATCACGACCAGTTGACCGCCATCGGACAGCAAGTCCGCGGCTACCGCCATGAAGAAGACGTAAATGTTTGGCTGGCCATAGACAACGTGCGCCATGGCCTGCGCGATATCAGAATCCTTCCGCACCTTGAAGTACGGCGGGTTCATGATTGCCAGATCAAATGCGCCGCCCGACGCTTCGTGGAACAGCGAGGGCTGCCCATGCTCCAAAATGAAGTCATCGGTGCGGATGACGAAATCCATCTCATGGCCCGCGTTGCGAAGGGCATCGCGACAAGACTCCATCGTCCGCGAAAGCCGAGCGTGGAGGCGCGGGTCGTTTTCCCAAAGCTCGAAGTAGAGGCGGCTCGCACTCTGCTGGTCGAGGAAGCGTTGGCAGAGCGCGGCGGAAAGCGTCCCTACTCCGGCTCCCGCGTCAAGAACGCGCGCCTGTTGCCGCGCAATCGGCCTGAACATGCCAGCCATGAAGTCGGCAATCGCTGGTGCCGTGCCGAAATGACCGCGCTCTTTTTTCGTCTGCGCTAACGTCGTCGCATCAAACTGCCACTGCTGCTCGGCGGCGATTTTTGTGAGGCTGGCAGTCATCGAAGTACTGTGCGATCCGTCTGCCTGAAACTCACTCAACCAGGGTTTTTTAACCGCGCTATCCGGCGCGATGTCGCCCATCGTGTGGATATCGGTGGTTATGCCGCGGCAGCGATCGCTCATTGTCGTGCAACCCCTTTCGTCTCGGAACGAGGCTTTTTGTCGCGGATCATGTCGAGAATCGTTTCCAAATAATATTCCAGGGTAAAACCGTCGTCCTCCGGTCGCGGAGAGATCATGAATACTTTCTCTTCAAGCAGCCATTCGGGAATCCGACACCCTTCGCCGATCGGCTTGGCGAACGGCACGGCGGCTTGCTCGGCTTCGGTGAAGCGGCGAGCAAAGAGAATGCCCGTGCGCGCCTTGGCCCCGACTCCGGTAAAAACCTTCTGCGGCAGCGTGACCACCGCCAGCAAGATCGCATGCTCCATCAACCAATCTCGCAAGGGGCTTAATCGATCGCTGGCCAAGATGCTTTCGGGCACGATGGCCGCAATCAAGCCGCCCGGTTTGGCCAGCCGTATGAAGCGCTCCAGAAAATAGACTTCGATGGCGGTGGTGGCCATGCGGCGAATCGCGTTTTTCAGCCGCGGTTGTGCGACATCCAAAGGACGACCGGGCGACCCGTGGTCGATGAGCGACGCCAGCTTTTCGTAGTCGTCGGGACGGGCCGCGCGGTGGGGCGGCAAATCGAGGTCGGCGAACAAGCGGCCCGCGTTGTCGTCCATTAACAGTTCATCGTCGCCGGCGTCGCGCAGCCGCCAGCAATCGTACTTGGCCAAGTGCCGCACGAGGTGGTCGAGAACGGCGCGTTCGTGCGGCGGCAGCAATAGTGTGGTGTTCTCACCCGGTTTCTCGGCGGGTCCGCCAAGCAGATCGAGTTGCGACTTGATGCGCCGCGGCGCGGGCTGGTCGATCAGCCGCAACAGTGGCTTCAGGCCCTGCCCGGCGAACGGTGGATTGCCCACGACGATATCAAACGACCCGCTCTCGAAGCCGATGGCGGGGTTATCGACCAGGCCGTTGGCGCGAAACAATTGCGCGTGTGTT
This sequence comes from Pirellulales bacterium, assembly GCA_036379555.1. GTDB lineage: Bacteria > Planctomycetota > Planctomycetia > Pirellulales > JAICIG01 > DASSFG01. The sequence continues at coordinate 4,349 of DASVGM010000256.1, forward strand.
AGTTGGCCATCCGCGCGCCACGGATGCAGTAGATTCTCGTCGAGATCGACGCCCCAGAGTGCGGCCGGTTCGTGGCCGCGGTCGAGGGCCGCGCGCAGAAAGACGCCTTCGCCGCAGGCCGGATCGGCCGCGCGAGCGGCCCGGCGCGGTTTCTTGGACGGCGCTAGTAGATCGAGCGCGTCCCAGACGAATCCCGCGACAACCGGCGGCGTGAAAAACTGTCCAATTGCCCGCCGCCGCGCCAAATCGTCGTCGGGACGCGCCGCGCCGGCCAAGAAGCTGGCGTCGCGGAGCAAAAGATCGACGTTCGCACCCGCCTCGTCGGGCACCAGCGGCATCGCGCCGGCGGCCAGCAGGGCATCGTTGGCGGCGCCCGCGGCGCGCGATCCGGCAAATTGGCAGGCAAACAGCCGGCGACCACCGGCGTGCGCCTGGCGGCAGAGTTTTTCCATCGCGCCGCCGGCTTTGACCTGCATGGCCACGACGGTGTCGGCCAACGCCACCAGCAACGCATCGCGCCGCGTGCCGTTGGCTTTCTGCCACCGTCCGTCAAGCCGAAAGGGAGAAACGAGCAGCGTTCGTGCGAGGTCGATCTCGCCGCTGGCGTGCCGCGCCAGGGGCAGTGGTTCGCGCGCCGTACCGCCTTCTAAGAAATCGAACAAGCCGCGGTGCAGCACGACGATCCGAGGGGTCCCGCCGATTTTTCCGCTCAGCCCCGCCAGGTTGTACGACGGGGTTTCAGGACTTGTCAGCAGCGTCTTGCCGGCTTCGGCCAGGCGGCTGGCCAGCGCAAAGGTATACGCCAGACATTCGGCGGCAGGCGACGCCGAATTGACGATGGCGAAACCTTGCGCGCTGAAAAGATCGCGGTTGCCCAGCACGTAGAGCACGGGCGGCACGGAATCATAAAACGACTCAAGCCGTTCCGGATATTCCGCGGTTCCAGGCACCAGCACGCTTACGCCCAAGGATTTCGCCTTCGCATGTAGCTGCTCGGCTTCGCTCGCCAGCCGCTTCGCGCCGCGGCTGATCGTTTCGGCCGCTTCGGCACGGAGTGAAAACTGCTCGCATAATTCCTCGCGCGAGGCCTGGAAGAGCTCGTGCGGCTCGCGCCCATCGCGGCGGAGTTGACCGACAAGTTTTGCCAGCCCCTCGTCGCCCAGGCCCTTCACGCGCGTGAGCGCGAGCAGATCGACGACTGCGCGCTCCTTGCACGGCGCGCGTTTGGGCGGGACGAACAAGCTGTGTTGGACCGTGGCCATCCTTGCGAAAGAGACGGGTTGATGCTGAGAGACGTGATCATAAAGCATCCGGGGCTGAAAGTCACGCGGGGCGGTCTGCCGCGTGCCAAATCGGGAGCGTGCGCGAGTTGGACGCAGGCCCGCACGGTGAAGGCCCTGAAGGGGCGATTCAAAAGAAGGGACCGAGGCAAGACACCCAAAGCTTGAGCGCACCAAGGGCGCGCGGTAAGGCGGTCGGCTACGCGGCGCGGTCGGCTTCAGCGATTAACGCTTCGCCCAAACTTGCCGCACGGCGTCGGCGTTGTCGGCCCGTTCGATGCTGCCCAGAATTCGCTGTAGCAAATCCGCGTCTTGGATTTGTCGGATTTCGGGCATGAGCGCCAGCCCCTCGGCGGCGAAGCGAAGTTTCAATGCCAACTCGATGCCCGCCAGCAGGCCCTCTTCACGGCCCTTCTGAAGGCCCTTCTCGAGGCCCTCGGCCAAGCCCTTCTCTAGGCCCACGCGCTCGGCAGTGGTGAGGAAAGTCCACGCGCTATCGAAATCGGCCATTGCAAAGATGCTCGCAGCGCTTTTCTTGAATGGGAGCAAGACTACGAAAGAACGAGCGCCATTGGAATAAGACGAAATGTAACGGGCGCAACGGGCAGGTTGGATGTCGCGAATTGTGGCCTCCATGGCGGCGCGGTAAAATCGGTAGGCGCCCTATCGAAAATGCCACACAGATCGAAGGGACTCGAAGGATCTTGCTGTGAGACGTGAATTACCGCTCGCGGCCATGTTGCTCGTCGCGATCTGGGCGTTGCCGATTCGCTCGAATGAGTCCAGCGAGGCGGCTCAGCCGTCACAGGCCAGCGGCCAGGCCGAGCGGCCAAATCGCTGGCCGCAGTTTCGCGGGCCGGGTGCGCGGGGCGTTGGCGAAGGTACGAACCTGCCCGATCGCTGGTCGGCCAAGGAAAACGTTGCTTGGAAGCGCGACATTCCCGGCCGCGGCTGGTCGTCGCCCGTGGTCTGGGCATCGCACGTGTTCCTGACGACCGTCTGCCGCCTCAGGCCACCCGTTTCGGCTGGGGAATGGCGGCCCTGGGAAAACAGCCAACGCATGGCGACTCCGGCGGTGGTTGGAGACAAGCTGTTGATTCGGACGTCGGCGCGGCTTTATTGTGTTCGTAAAGCCGCGGACGCGCGGTAGCAAGCGCCCCTGCTGGAAAACACCGCCGGCCGGGCATCGAGACGCTGATGTCCGGCGGCACTCGCAGCCAACTTACGCATGCGCCGAGCAAATGTAGAACGTTAGGAGCGGACGAAAAATAACTTCGGCAATTTTGTGGACCCTCACCTAACCTCTCCCGGAGGGAGAGGGATTTATACGTCGAAGTTATTTTTCGTCCGCTCCTTAGCCAGTTTTGGGCGGGCGCGAGCAGCTAAACCGCGGCCATCTCGCGCGGCGCGTGCCCGGTCTCTTCGTGCTCCAACTCGGAGCGGACGATGCGCACCTGCGGCGGGGCTTCCACCCCCACGCTCACGCGCTGTCCTACGATGCGGTTGATCGTGACGACGATGCCGTCTCCGATGAGAAGTTTTTCGCCCACCTTGCGACTTAAGACTAACATGGGTCGATCCTCCTTGACTCCATAGGCGTTAAACGCATCAGCCGCCGAAGCGAGCGCCATGCGATTGCCTCTTGCCATGGCGCCGCGCTGGCAGCCACTGACTGGGGCACCGCACGCCGTGCAAAACAGATGCCTCCAAGTGCATTTTTTGGGAATCGTCTGTGCGTCAGTGCCCGTATTTTTTGCTCTATCTGCTTAGCACAACGTTAATTAGAGAGAAGCATCCGCGCGCCGGTGGCGAGCCGACGACTGAGCATTCGTTGATCTGCCAGCTCGCCCAATGGCACAAAACCGACCAACTGCGTCAATTTGCCGGCGCGATCGCACGGTCTGGCGGCGCTCATGCGGCGATCGATCCGCTCCGTGAAGGGCGATTCGGCGCCGGTTCGTCAATCCCCGGAACGCCACAGAGGGGCGTTCCCTACAGACGTTTCGGAGGATCACGCGCCTTCGGCCACCACTGGCTTTCGGGCGGCTTGCACCTCGTCGGGACGGCTGATGCAAGTCGTGTGGGGAGCGGTGCGCAGCAGGTCGGCCGGTTCGTCGGCGATGGCCAAGATCGTATCGGCAAAGGCATCGAGCGTTTCGAGGCTCTCGGTCTCGGTCGGCTCGATCATCATCGCCTCGCGCACGATCGGTGGAAAGTAAACCGTGGGGGCGTGAAAGCCATAATCCAACAGCCGCTTGGCCAGGTCCATGGCCGACACGCCGCGCTCGGTCTTCAGCCGTGCGGCCGAGGCCACAAACTCGTGCATGCAGCGGTCGCCCTGCGGCACTTCGAAGCGATGCTTCAGGCGGCTCAGCAGATAGTTGGCGTTGAGCACCGCGTTTTCGCTCACGCGGCGCAATCCATCCGGCCCGTGCGTGCGCAGATAACAGTATGCCCGCACCAGCACGCCGACATTGCCAAAAAAGCTGCGTACTCGCCCGATGGAATGGGGCCGATCGTACTCGAGGCGATAACACCCGCCCTCATGCACGACCACCGGCACCGGCAGATAGGGTTCGAGCATTTCGCGCACGGCGATCGGTCCGGCACCGGGACCGCCGCCGCCATGCGGGCCGCTGAACGTTTTGTGCGGATTGTAGTGCATCATGTCGGCGCCGAAATCGCCGGGCCGGCTGATGCCCAGAATGGCGTTCATGTTGGCGCCGTCCAGATAAATCAGCCCGCCCGCCGCGTGTACCAGGTCGGCGATGTGGCGAATCTGCTGGTCGAACATGCCCAGCGTGTTCGGATTGGTGATCATGAACACGGCCACGCGGTCGTCGAGCTTGCTTTGCAGATCTTCCAGATCGACAAATCCGCGGGGCGTGCTCTTGACGGTGACCGACTCGTAGCCGGCGACCGCTGCGCTGGCGGGGTTGGTGCCGTGAGCGCTGTCGGGCGCGAGCACTTTGGTGCGCCCCTCGCCGAGGTGGCGAAAATACGCCCGTGCCACCAACAGCGCGGTCAGCTCGCCGTGCGCCCCCGCCGCCGGCTGCAAGCTGACGGCTTTCAACCCGCCGATCTCGGCCAGCATTTCTTGTAGTTCCCAGAGCAGCCGCAGCAGGCCTTGCAGCGTGTCGTCGGGCTGATAGGGGTGCAGGTCGGCCATGCCCGGCAACGACACGAGACGCTCGTTACGCTTCGGGTTGTACTTCATCGTACACGAGCCGAGCGGGTAGAAGTGCGTATCGACCGACATATTCAAGGTCGACAGATTGGTGAAGTGCCGCACGACGTCGGGTTCGGCCAACTCGGGCAGGGCGGGCGGTTCGGCGGCCAGCGCCGCGGGCGGCAGCAACGTCTTAAGCGGCGCGGCGGGCACATCGCACGCCGGCAGCCGCGCCGCCCGTCGGCCGGGCTTTGAGAGCTTGAACAGCGGTTGAGTGGCTTGGGTATTTCGCATGAACTTGTTTTCGCGCGGACGGTGGACCGACTATACAGATTTGGGCGAACCCCTAAGAAAACAAAAAAGGGTCGCGATAGCAAGCGCAGCTCGTTCATGGATCGTTCGCTCATGGCCTGCGCATAATGCCGGCGGTCTCCTCCCAGGCTTCAGGATCGTGATAGAGCGCCTCGGGTGGAACGATTTGCTCGCCTCGCGCGCCGCCGTCGAGCAAGGCCCAATGCCATTCGGCCCACGCCACGCCGAGGCCCTCGTTGTGCTCGAAGATAACCGAGTGCGGCTCGGCGGAGAGTTCCATATCGATCGATTTATGCCCGGCGGTAGTGTTCCAGTAATCAAGCATAGGTTCGCCATCGATGACCAGCCGCATCGAGTCGTCGGCCTCGGTGCTCAAGCGATACTTGCCAGCGAGCGGCGGCAAAAACCAACCGCTCCAGCGGATCGAAAAATGGTCAATGCGGACCCCAGCGACGGGCGGCCGCTCGCCATACGCCCAGTCGATCTGGCGGTCGACGCGGCGCACCTTGAGATCTTCAAAATCTCCACCGTTGTAATACTCGGCAGCCAGGCCCGGCTGGAGGCGGTTGAGCGGATAGCCGAGAACGTCGAGCGCTTCGTCGGCAGGCGATGTTGGCGATGTTCCGCTTGCACGGGCCACCGCCGCGAAGCGGAGCCGCCAATACTTGGCCTGAAGCTGATAGTCGATTTTCCAGTCCTTTTCGGCGGCCTCGGCGGCGGTCCACCAGGCTTCCGCCGCCGCCAGACGAAGCGCGGGGGCTTGCCGGGCCTCGGCTTCGCGCGCCACCAGGTCGCGCAAAACCGCGTCGGAAACCGCCATCCAGTGGGCCGATGCCGCTTTCCAATCTCCCAGCACCAACGCTTCATATCGGCCGGCGACTTGCGCGGCCGCTGCATCGTCGGTCTGGTTCTTGAGCGTGGCGAGGGCGCGTTTGTATTCTTGCAGACGTTGCTCGCCGGTCCGCAGCGCGTTTCGCTCGCGCGTCAATTGCGCGGCCAGCTCACGCTGCTTGAGCTTTCGCGCGGCGGCGATCGCCCTGGCCCATAACTCCTTAGCGAGCGCCGGCTGCTCGTCTTCCGCGGCCCGCCGCGCCATCGGAATCGTCAGCAGCAAATTGCCCCATTCCAGTTCCGCATCGTTGACGGTCCGCACCGCTTCTTCGATCAGTTTTGCGCGGTGTGCGAGTAAATCGTCGACCTCGTAATCGGCCGCGATGACTTCCAGCGCCCGGCAAGCGGAAACGGCGTCGCCGCGCGCGACGGCCAGCCGCCCGGCCTCGCGCATGAGCACATATTGCACTTCCGGATCATCGACGCGCGAGCGAGCGCGCTCGAGCAAACCCTTGAACCATGGCCGCCATTCTGCGAGTTTGATGGCCTTTTGCGGGCCGTCGCCGATGAGGACCAACGCCTGTTGCTCGGCGGCGGCCAGCTCTTTCGGGTCGGGCAACGGCGGTTTTTTTTCGACAACGATGGGCGGCTCGCTCTCCGCTTCCCCGACCAAATCGGCAAGCGAAGGCGGCCTTTCGACCGCGGGCGTATCTTTCGGCGTCTCGGACTGTTTGGTCGCGTCGACCGGCGGCCCGGGTGGTTCGAGCGGTTCGAGCGAATCGGCGGCCGCGGCAGACGGCGCGGCGATATCGCTCGTAGCGGGCACCGTCATCTCGCCGCCGGCTTCGGTCGAATCGGCCGGCGAATCGGGTGTGTCGGAGCCGTCGGGTGGCTCGTCCGCGATCGGCGGCATAGCTTGCGGATTAGGCGGATTCGCGGTCTCTTTCGGCTTGCGGCTCGGCGCGTCGATGACTTTCGCCACAGTACGTGTGGCCGATCTGGATGGCGAACCACTTTTCTGCGATTCCCGCTGTCCGCCGGAGTTGACGAGGTATAGGACCACGGATGTGGCAACCGCGGCCGCTGCGACGCCCGCGATGACAGCCGGTTGTTGCCAGGCAGGCTTTCGCCGCGGTGAATATGGCCGGCGGGCGCTGGTAACCGTTTCCACCATCAGCGGAACGACGGGCGAAGATTCCAAGGGCGGTGGTGCTTGGGCCGGCGGCGCGGCGGGTGGCTGAACGACGCGCGGGCGGGCCCCGGGTGGGGGCGTCGCACGCGGAGCCAACCGCGCTCGAAGGTCCCGGTCGTATTCCGCCTTGCGTTTCAGATCGAGCAAGCAAACCCGCGCCGCCGCGCATTCGTTGAGCAGCTTTTGCGTCAGGGCCGAGTGGGGACCAGCCTGAAACGTGCGCAGATGCGCCATTTGCCGATCGGCGGCAATCGCGATGGTGTCGGGATCGTCCTCAAAAGTTCCCACACCCAGTAACCGGTAATGGTGCGGCGGCTGTTCCTCTGGCGGAATGCCCAGCCATTTGCGATAAGGATCGAATGCTTCAGTCATCTCGCCAATCCCGGGCACTCCACTTGTGCACGATCTTCAGGAGCAACGATCGTTAAGTCGCTGCTAAAAATCATATTGAGAGGGGCAGCAGTTCCAGATCGGCGGCTTCGGGCACGGTAACCCCCGTCGCCAGCGTAATCCGACCCCGAAATTTCTTCCCAGACGCGCGCTCATAAGCATCCATGATGATCGAGGCGCGCTGACTTTCCGGAACGTCAGCGAACCGGTCCCAAACGACAAATCCATGAACGGCGTCAGCCATCTCCATATGCCGCTCCAGAATGCTGAAGGCCTGAGCCTGGTATTTTACCATCAGCAATGCTAGATGTCTGCGCA
>DASVGM010000257.1:0-5731 GCA_036379555.1 Pirellulales bacterium
CCCTCCAATCAACTTGCACCGATACGTAATCCGTGAGAAAATCATTGAACCCCGACGGGTGGCGGTCGTTTTGGTATGCACAAGGAACATTCATTCCCGTTCGCGATGGAAGACGCTAAGGAAAGTTCGATGCGACAGATCCCAATCACGGTGGCGGCCTGGATTTTGGTGACTCTCACAAGCGGCGCACACGCGGTTGCCGCCAATGGTGCGCAAGCATTCGCCGCCCCAGGCCTCGGCGACCCCGGCAAGCTTACCGCGCTGGAAATCCCGCGCATCGGCCTGAGCATGATCAACGGACCTGACGCCCGGAAGCAATTGCTGGTCGATGGCAAATACGCCAGCGGGCAAGTTCGCGACCTGACTTCCGCAGTGAAATGGCACGCCTCGCCGACGGGCATCGTCGAGGTTGGCCAGGGCGGGTTCGTCACGCCGCTGGCCGACGGCCAAGTGACCATCACGGCCACCGCATCGGGCCTGAAAGCCACAACTCAAGTCGAAGTGAAAAACTTTGGCACACCGCGGCAAATCAACTTTGCGAATCAGATTGTGCCGATCTTCACCAAGAACGGTTGCAATTCCGGCGGCTGTCATGGCAAGTCCACCGGACAGAACGGTTTCAGGCTGTCGCTGCTAGGCTTTTATCCCGGCGATGACTATGAGTTCTTGGTCAAAGAAGCCCGTGGCCGACGGCTCTTTCCCAGCGCCCCAGATCAAAGTCTGCTGCTCCTGAAGGCCACCAACAGCATGCCACACGGCGGCGGGCACCGGCTGGAAAAAGGCGGCTACGAATACGGGCTGCTCGTGCGCTGGATGCGACAAGGCATGCCCTACGGCCTGCCCGACGACCCCGTGGTCGAACGGATTGAAGCCTTTCCCACCATGCGACTTATGGAACGCGACAGCCGGCAGCAGTTGACCGTGCTGGCTCATTATTCTGACGGAACGGTCGAAGACGTGACGCACATCGGCCAGTTTGATTCAAACGACGGCGAAATGGCCGAGGTTTCGGCCGGCGGGTTGGTGCATACGCTGCACCTGACCGGCGACGTGGCGATCATGGCCCGGTTTCAAAGCCAGGTTTCGGTCTTTCGAGCGACCCTTCCCTTGGGAATCGAACTGGCCGATGGCAGCCTGCCGCCCAAACGGAATTTCATCGACGAGTTGGTCTTCACCAAACTCAAAGCGCTGGGCGTGCCGCCGTCGCCCGTTTGCGACGACGCCACGTTTGTCCGCCGCGCCACGCTCGACATTGCCGGCCGCCTGCCCACCGCCGAAGAGGCGCTGACGTTTGCCGCAGACCAAGACGCCGCCAAACGCGACAAGCTCATCGACCGCCTGCTCGACAGTGCCGGCTACGCTGATTACTTCGCCAACAAGTGGAGCGTGATTCTGCGCAACCAGCGCGTGAACCAGAACTACACGCGTGGCACGTACGCCTTTCACGACTGGATTCGCCGCGCCCTCTTGACCAATAAACTGTACGATCAATTCGTGCGCGACGTCGTCGGGGCGTCGGGCGAGATGGGGCAGAATCCGCCGGTGGCCTGGTATCGCGCGGTCGAGACCACGGAGAAGCAGCTTGAAGACACGGCCCAACTGTTCCTTGGCTTGCGGCTGCAATGTGCGCGTTGCCATCATCACCCCTTCGAGCGTTGGAGCCAGAACGACTATTACTCCTTCGCGGCGTTTTTCTCACGCGTGGGCCGCAAAAACGGCATCAACGGTTTACAGCCGCGCGACGAGCAACGCATTTTTCACAACCGCGGGCAGGCGCAGTCGCGCAATCCGCGGACGGGCGACAACTTGCTACCCGCCGGTCTGGGCGCCGCGCCACTGGAAATTGAACCAGACCACGACCCACGCCAAGCGTTGGTTGATTGGATGGCCTCGCCCGACAATCCGTTCTTCGCGCCGGCGCTGGCCAATCGTTATTGGAAGCATTTCATGGGCCGCGGGATTGTCGAGCCTGAAGACGACATGCGCGTGACCAACCCGGCGTCAAACCCCGATTTACTCGCCGCGCTCGCTCGGCATTTCGTCGCGAGCCGATTCGACATGAAGGATTTGATTCGCACGATCTGCCGCTCAAGCACGTATCAGCTCAGTTCCGAACCGAACCAGTACAACGCCTCGGACAAGCAGAACTTTTCCTACTATCACGCCAAACGGCTCAACGCCGAGGTGCTGTACGACGCTTTGAATCAGGCGACCGGCACGGTGACCAATTTTAATGGACTGCCGATGGGCACGCGGGCGGTGCAGTTGCCCGACAGCGGAGTGAACAGTTATTTCCTCACGGTGTTTGGCCGGCCGCAAGCCACCAGCCCCTGCGAATGCGAGCGATCCCAGGAGGCGAACCTGGCGCAGAGTCTGCATCTGTTGAACTCGAACGAGGTGCAAAGCAAATTGCAGGCGGGCGACGGCCGCGCCGTCAAGCTCGCCCGCGACAAAGATCGCGGCGACGCCGAGAAGATTCGCGAGCTGTATGCCGCCAGTTACGCGCGCCAGCCCGACGAGGGCGAGCTTTCGCTCACGCTGGATTACATCGCGAAGCATCAGAACAAGCAGCAGGCATACGAGGATATTATGTGGGCGCTGATTAACACGAAGGAGTTTTTGTTCAATCATTGACCGGCATCTTGGAGTGCGGTGATTCATCACCGCTTTCCTTTGCGGCTTTAGCCGCCTTTTCGCCGCGAACCGATTGAGAGACGACGCGAAAGCCGAGACGGAAAACGCCACGGCAGTGGGACATTTATGCTTAGATATACTCTGGCCTACGCAGCATCGCGGACTGCAGGATCGAATGTGAGGCGAATACTCTATCGGCGGCAGTTCCGCGCCACGGGGCTTGCAGCCACGCTCACGAGATTAATACCGCGAGTCTGTCCAGTGTGTAAGTCACGATTCGACGACGCCACCGCCGGGCTTGCCCCGGTGGACGCGCTGACTGACAAGCTAGAACGAGTGCCTAATACCATCGTTTCCATTTCCGCCTGCATCCGCCGCCTTCGGCGGCGGATGCAGGCGGAAATGCGCGGCGCGCGTGGGGGCGACGACCTAGCCAGTCAGTCAGCGCTCGACCGGGGCAAGCCCGGCACGGGGCGAAATGCGCCGCGGGCTTCGCCCTTTAGCCTGTTAATCAACGCTCGACGGGGACAAGCCCCGATCGTGGCGGAACAAAACCCGCGGCAGATTCGTTCGATTGCCAGAGCTGATTTTGCACACGCCAGAGCAACGCTTCGGTCGAGCTTCGCCCTCGTTGCGTCGCTCATCCTTCTCTCATCCGCAATTCAACCCGCCGCGGCCCAACTGCCGCTGGCGCGTCTCAATTCCGCTTTTCCGCCGGGCGGAAAACAAGGCTCGACCAGCGAGCTTACGCTTAACGGAACCGACCTCGACGGCATCAACCGTCTTTACTTCAACCACCCCGGCATTACCGCCAAGCAGGTGGTTTTGGAACCGACTGAGTTTGAGCCTCAGCCGCATCCGGCCGCGGGCAAATTCAACGTGTCGATCGCCGGCGATCTGCCGCCGGGCATGTACGAGGTGCGTGCCGCCGGCAAATACGGCCTCTCCAACCCGCGGTTCTTCGTCGTCGATACGCGGCCTGAAATCAACGAAATCGAGCCGAATTCAACTCTGCAGCAAGCCGGCGAGGTCGCGCAGGGCAGTGTCGTCAACGGCGTGATTGGCGGCGGCGCCGATCGCGACTTCTTTCAGTTTCATGCCCAGAAGGGAGAGCGGCTGCTCGTCGATTGCCAGGCCCGGCGCATCGACTCACGGCTCGATGCCGCGCTGGTGCTTTACGATGCCCGCGGCAACGAACTGGCCAGCGCTCACGACGGCAGCCACGCCGACACGCTGCTCGATTTCACCATCCCGGCCGCTGGGGTTTACGTCGTCGAAGTGCATGACTTCATCTACGCCGGCGGCCCGGATTTTTTCTATCGCCTGTATCTCGGCGCCGGCCCGCACGTCGATTTTATTTTTCCGCCGGCCGGCCTGCCGGGCAGCAAACAAACCTATCAGATTTACGGCCGTAATCTTCCCGGCGGCAAGGTTGTGCCGGGCTTGGCCATGGACGGTCGCCCGTTGGAAGTCGTCACGACGACCATCGCTCTGCCCGGCGGCGCCGAGGCCGAACGCTTGCCGGCTGGCGCGCTCGTCGAACCGGCCGGCTCAGGCATCGACGCGATTGCTTACCGGCACCCTTCACCGCAAGGCTTGTCCAACCCGGTGCTCATCAGTTTCGCCACCGCGCCGGTCGTCACCGAGAAGGAGCCAAACAACGCGCCGGAGAAGGCTCAAAAACTGTCGCCGCCCTGCGAGTGCGTCGGTCAGTTTTCTCCGGTCGGCGATCACGACTGGTTTACATTTGAGGCCAAACAGGGCGACACCTACACGATTGAGGTGATCTCGCAGCGCTTGGGCATCGCCACCGATCCTTACCTGGTGGTGCAACAGGTTTCCATCGACAAGCAAGGCGGGGAGCAAGTGAAAGAGTTGCAGCAGGTCGACGATCAAGCGCTCAATTCGGGCGGCGTCGATTACAACACCGCGCACGACGATCCGAGCTTTCGTTTCACGGCGCCCGCTGACGGGGCGTATCGCATTTTGCTGCGCGATCTTTACGCCAGTTCGCGCGGCGACCCGCGCTTTATCTACCGCCTGGCGATTCGGCGGGAGCAGCCTGACTTTCGACTGACGGCCTTCCCGAAATGCCCCGGCACGCAGCCCAACCAGCAACTGGCGCTGGTGTGGAGCGCATATTTAAGAAAAGGGGGCAGCGACGAGATTGAAGTGGTGGCGTTTCGCCGCGATGGCTTCGATGGCGAGATTGTCGTCACGGCCGAAGGACTGCCGGCCGGCGTCACGGCCGCGCCCGTCACGATTGGGCCGGGCCGCACGTCGGCGGCGCTGGTCTTGACGGCCGCTGACAACGCGGCGCCGACCGTGGCCTCGTTTCGTTTGGTCGGTAAAGCCAAGGTGGGTGCGGCGGAGGTGACGCGCGCGGCGCGGCCGGCGTCGCTGGTTTGGGCCGGCCAGCCCGGACAGTTCAACGCGCGAGCGCGGCTGGCCGGCGAGTTGATGCTGGAAGTCGCAGAGAGCGAGACGGCGCCGTTCACGATTCGGGCCGCCGGCAACGTGCTGGAGATGAGCCGCGCCGGCAAGATCGAAATCCCAGTAAACATGGTTCAACATGGCGACTTCAAGGGTAATGTCACGCTCTCGGCCGCCGGCTTGCCGCAAAACATCCGGCCGGCGAATCAACAGATGAGCGTGGGGCCGGGCGACGCGAAGTTCACGCTCAACCTGCAAACCAATGCTCCGCTGGGCGTTTTCAGTTTCTTCTTGCTGGGCACAACGCAATACAACTACCGACACAATCCCGAAGCGGCCGAGGCGGCGGCGAAGCATCTGGCCGAAATAGAAAAGCTGCTGACCGAGCGGCGAACCGCTCTGCAAACGGCCAACAACCGCAAAAACTCGGCCACTCAAATGGCGCAACTGGCCGCCACCGCCGGGCAACAAGCGCAGCAAACGCTCAACACGGCCAAAAACACCGCCGCGGCCGCCGAGACCAAACTCAAAGCCGCGCAGCAGGTGGCGGCTCAGGCGCAAACGGCTTTCGATAAAGACAAGGAGAATCAGTCGCTCACCGAGGCCCTCGACACCGCCAAGAAAAGCGCCGCCGCCGCGCTTGACGAGCAAAACAAAGCCGCCG
>DASVGM010000258.1:0-15252 GCA_036379555.1 Pirellulales bacterium
CTTCGACGTCCCCCAGCCCCTCGGCCGACAGGCCGCGCGCAATCGTTGACAGGTTGGCGATGAGTTGCCCGAATCGCAGGTCGGGCATGGCGGCGCTCAACTCGGCCAACGTGTTGAGCAAATCTTGGCGAACAGGATTTATCACGGAAGTTTTTCTCCGACTGTCGGCATTGAGGCGGCCGGAACGCGCAGATTGCCGACGATTTCCACGCGAATCAGTGTGCCTGGCGACAGCTTCGCGACTCGTGTGGCGCGTGTGACACCATCGTTAATTATGAGCTCACCGTCAGTCCCGCGGTAAACAAATGGAGGCGGCATGCCCTGCGTCGAAACGCCATAAAGGCTGATCTGCCGCGCCAATTTCGCAGGATCGGCGCCGTCGCGGCGACTCCAAGGCAAACGTAGCGTCCGGGGATCGACATCGACGTACACCGGAGACTTCATACCGTTAAGACTAGCATGCCAAGCCGCCAAGGAAAAGTAGGCGTGGGTTGAAACTCTGCCGGCATCGCCGACCGTACCCGCGTCGTAGTTGGCCCATGCCTGATCGGCCTCCGTGGCGAGCAGCCGGCCCCGGCTGTTTTCCGGTCGCCATTGGCGACCGCCGCACAGCCGAGGGCGGCCGTGCCACACGTTCGGCGGCTGTTACATTCTCGCCCGCGTGCGGAATTACGAATCGCCGCGTTTCAAGCGACTTAGGATGTCAAGCGACTCCTTCTCGATGATCTCGCCGGCCCGAGTGGTGAGATAGGAGTGCTCTCCGAACCAGGTTTCGTAGCTGCCTCCCGCGAACGCCTTCGCCGTGGGCACATAGCCGTGAGCGCCGTTGGTCTGCTCCGCGACCATGGTGTGCTTGAAGGGCGAGTTCTGCTTGATGCTGATGCCAATTTCGCAAAACAACTCGTCGGGATTGGTCACAATCGCAAAGTCGTCACCGATGCGAATGCCGGTGAAGAAGTATCGATAGCTCGGCTGTTCCCGCCGCTTCATCACCGCCTCGGCAATGGGTGTTACCAGCTTATGCTCGTAGTAAGTCCATAATGGGCCGCGGTGGGTATGCGAGGCGCAGATAATCACGTTGTCGGTCGGGATGCCCGTAGACCTTTCGATCTGCCGGCGCGCCTCGACCACACGTTCCACCGGATACTTCAACGTGTCCAAGGTGACAATCACGACCTTCCGCGCCGTCGACGAGAGAACCAATGCCTTCACATAGAGGCGCGTGCTGACCACTGACGACTTTAAGCGAGTCGGCGAGCCCGCCAGCACGACCGACTCTGTGGGGGTGATGTCCACGATCCCGACGCCTGCGTCTAAACTGCTCTCGCCTGCCGCGCCTTCCGGACGATCACGGACAGTCGGCGTGGCGGAGTTTGATGATTGAGCGCTTGTAGAAGTTGAGTATCCCGCGATGATGGCGGTCGCAAGGGACGCTGCCGCTGCAATTCGTGCAAACACGGTTTGAACCTTTCTTTTCGATGAATCGACCCATGCTTTGTCGTTAAACCGGATTAACTGCGCACACAAGGAATCATGGTGGCATCGGCAAAGCACGGGTGTCTTCGATTAGCTGATTAGCTCGATTAGCGTCTTTATGAACATGTCTGGCGAACCAGCCAAGCGGGAACGGTTTTTCCGGAAACCTCCACGTTATAATGCTCGTGGCGGCCGCGGTGGACTGAAGGCGGCACTGTGCTAATGGATTCTGTGATCGGGCACATGCGGATCGAGGCCAAGATGCGGAAGATCGCCCGCGCCATTCATTGTCATTATGCCGCGCTCCGGTTTTGGCGCGATGCGAGCGACCATGGTAGCCCTCACGCGGAGCGTGAGGGCTACTTTGATCCGAACAGCCAATGATTCTCCATTGGCAACGCCCCCCAACCATCCCTACGCCCGGGCCAATTCAGCGATCGCCTCGCCGGCGGGCAATATCGGCATGGGGCGGCCGCGGTGATCGGGAAACGACATGTCGTAGTCGATACCCAGGTGCCGATAGACCGTGGCCCAGAGATCGTTGGGCGTGAGCGGGCGATCGGCCGGGTGTTCGCCCTTGGAGTTGGTTGAGCCGATCACCTGTCCGGTACGCATGCCGCCGCCGGCCATGATGAGCGACATCGCCTGCGGCCAATGATCGCGGCCCGGTTGCCGCACGCCGGTTTGCGTGCCAATCGAGTTTTCGATGCGCGGCGTGCGGCCGAACTCGCCCGTGATGAGCAATAGCGTGCGTTTGTCGAGACCGCGTTGATAAACGTCTTCGATCAGCGCGGTGACCGCCTGATCGTAAATCGGCAGCCGGGCTTGCAGGTCGTCCCAGATGTGGCAGTTGACCGCGTGCGAGTCCCAATTGTAGACACCTTGCTTGAGGTGCGCGATACCCGATTGATAGGGATTTTCCATGATGACGGTGACAAAGCTCACGCCGGCCTCGACCAACCGGCGCGCCAGCAAAGCCCGCTGGCCCCAGCAATGGCGGCCGTAGCGATCGCGCACGGCATCCGGCTCCTGCGAAAGATCAAAGGCGTGCTTGGCGCGGCCGCTGGTGAGCATGCTCACGGCCCGTTGTTGAAACTTGTCCATCGACTCCATCAAACGCGAACCGTCGATCGCCCGTTCAATGCGGTCGAGCGAAGCCAGAAGCCGCGTGCGGTCGCCAATGTGGGCCGCGGCGGTGGGCGTAGGCGCGACGTTGGGCACGACGAACTGCGGCATGGAGGGATCGCCCACCACGTTGAACGGCATATAGGCCGGGCCAAGATACGCGGCGCCCTGGGCGAAAACGTCGTCGATGCGACCGCCCGGATTCATCGACACGTAGTTGGGCAGGCCGCGGTCCCAAGCCTCGCGGCATCTGGCCACGATGGAGCCGGTGGCCGGAGCGTCGTTGATGGTTTCGGTGGGCGTCAAGGGAATGCGGCCGGTCATCATGCGCTTGTGTCCGCCGCCATGATCGGCGAACGTGTGCGAAACGGATCGCACGATGCAAAATTTATCGGCGATGGCGGCGTGCCGCGGCAGCATCTCGCAGACGTCGATGCCTTGAACCTTGGTCGCAATGGGTCGGAAGATGCCCTTGTAATCCGAGGGGGCGTTGGGCTTCAGGTCATACATATCCATGTGCGGCGGCCCGCCCGGAAGCCACACGAAGATGACGCTGGTATCCTCATCGCCGGCGACGCCGCGATTGGCGGCCTTGGCCCTCGAACGGAAAAGATCGGCGAGCGTCAAACCGCCCAGCCCCAACATTCCGGCGGAGAGAAACTCGCGCCGAGTGGCAGGTCCGGGGCAAAAACGATGTGTTTCAGTCATATTCGCGAGTAATCGAGGGGAACTGAGGCGGGATGGCGGGAGGGAACGATTCGCACGGCCGGCCAATGGACCGGCTCGAAAATCTGGAAGCATGGCCCACGGCTGGCACCGATGCCCTTCACTTTACGCCAATCGGCGAGATAGGCCAAGCATTTTAATGTTTGTCAGGCCATTCGAGCGCCCTCTGGGCCACCTCAAACGCGGCGCGCGGCCGGCCCAGGCGGCGAGCGTTGGAGCGAAGCGATTCGAGACGGTCGCGGTTGTTGAAGAGCTCGGTCAATTTGTAACCCAGCGTGCCAATGTTGTTGATCTTGATGGCGGCGCCGTGCTCCAGCAAGAAGTCGCTATTGCGACTCTCTTGCCCAGGTATCGGGTTCGCCACCGCCAACGCCGCGCCACAAGCCAACGCCTCCGACGTCGTCAATCCGCCCGGCTTGGTGACGACGAGGTCGGCCACCGTCATCAACTCATCAATCTGATCGGTAAAGCCCAGCACCCGGACATGATGCCGATCGGGAACCACAATCCGCTCAAGGTCGGATTTGAGCGCCTCGTTCCGCCCGGCCACCACCGCCAATTCAAGCGGCGTCTCCAGCGCCAACAGCGTCTTGAATATCTGGCTGATCGGACCCACGCCAAACCCTCCGGCAAGTTGCAAGATGATGGGCCGGTCGCCCGTGAGCTGTTGCCGCGCCAGGCATTCCTCGCGCGATTTCGGCCGGCTGAACACGGGGTGAATGGGAATGCCGGCCACGCGAACATCGGCGGCCGGCACGCCCCAATGCGTGAGGTAAGCGGCGCCTTCGCCGGTGGCCGTGAAATAGCGTTCGCAGGGCTGATTGACCCACAGGCGGTGCGTTTCAAAATCGGTGGTGACGGTAAAATGCGGCATCGCGAGTTCGCCTTTTTCGCGCAGGCAAGCGATGATTTCGGCCGGCAAAAAATGCGTGTTGACCACCAGATCCCAGGGCTGTTTTCGCAGGAACGACATAAACGGCCGCAGGTTCAGCTTTTCCACCGCCAGACGTAAGCGGTCGCTCTTGTGTCGCGGCGATGGCTGACGGTCCATCAGGTCGTAAAAGTAGCCGAGCACGTAGGGCGCCTTGTTGACCAGGTCGAGATAAAACTTACCGTAGACGCGGCGAAAGGCGGAATTGGTGAACTGCAGCATGTCGACGTTTTCGACGTGCGCTTCAGGCGCCAACTCGCGCAAGGCCAACTCCACGGCCTGAGCCGCTCGCAAATGCCCGGCGCCAACCGAAGCGGAAAGTACGAGAATACGTTTGGCCATTAGCGTTTGGGCAGTTCGCCGGCGCGAAGATGCCGAAAAGAAATGTCGGAGGTCGGATCGTGTCCTTGGATGATAAGCGAGCAAGGCTGGGCGCGCAAGCCCTGCCGCGGGTTTTCATTCGTCGGCAAGTTGAGCGAATCGCTCCCGTAACGCGGGCGAAACAAAGAAATTCAGTTCACTCACCAAACGGTCGACGCACGGTAACGCGAGATCGAGCAAGTTTTTTCGCTTTGCCTCCAACAACACGCCCAGGACACCCATCGCCGTCAGACCCAACCCGCGCGCCGCGCTTGCGGCCTTCCGCTCATCGATGAGTATCAGGTCGGCATGCAATTCCATCGCCAAAGCGATGGCCTGCGTCTCGCCCGCATCAAGCTCAGATGGAACGCCTAAATCGCGAGAATCCGCCGAAGGGCGGCGGATCTCAAACCAAGAGTAGTCGCTTAACTCGATGGCGCAGCACGTTGTGGTGGGACGGCGAAGTTCTTCCTGGACTGCTTCAGGCACGATGACCGTACCATAAAGATCGCGGCACAGCGTCAGCAAGCCAAGATGGTTGAGTGCGCGAACAGGCGAAGCATCACTGATAACGACGACCGGCACGCTAACTCCGTCCAAGCCGCTGGAGTGCCTCTACGTCGTGTTGAAGCATATCATCCGTGTACCGATAGCGAGGAATGCCGCGGCGTTGGATCTCCACCTCAAAATCGAATTCGCTTATATTGAGAAGTCTCGCGGCATGACCGATGGTAAGTTTGCCTTCGTCGAACCAATGACAGACAATTCCCACTCTTGCCTGACCCTCAGATAGACCCGCGGCGCTTAGAATCTCGTCCGATATTACCAATGGCATGATTTTCTCTCCTTGCCCACTATTATATCCGTTCCTTTTCAACAAGCACACTCTGGCGAGCTCAAAACCGCGCGGCGCGAAATAACTCCATGTAAAGTGTTCGGGCAGCCTATTGCCGCCTGTTTCAGCGTTTGGGCAGTTCGTCGGCGCGAAGATGCCGAAAAGAAATGTCGGTGGTCGGATCGTGTCCTTGGATGATAAGCGAGCCTGGCTCGGTGCGCAAGCCCTGACGCGGGTTTGCATTTGCCGCGCGGTTGTCGGTCCAATCGGTCACCTGCTGGCCGTTCACCCAGACGGCGATATGGTTGCCCGTGGCCAAAATGGTTTTGTAAAACCACTCAAAATCGTTCGACACCACCTTACGGGCCTTTTGGCGACGATAAATGGCGCCAGTGCCAAAGTCGAGCGGCCGCGCGCGGTCGTCGTCGGCATAGCCGTTATGAATCTGGCTTTCGTAGCCGTTCCACCAGTCGCCGGGAATGCTGCGAAAGAAAACGCCGCTATTGAGCTTTTGGCCGTTGACAAACACCTCAAGCTGCAAGACAAAATCGCCGTAATGGCGGTCGCTTTCGAGTTGGCCGGGGCCTTTTTTCACGTTCAGCTCACCCGCCGGCGTGACGCTGAACTGGCTTTTGTTCTTTTCACCGGGGAAAACCTTCCAGCCCGACAGATCGCGGCCGTTGAAGATGCTCTTCAGGCCGAGCGGCCGCAGCTTGATGTTACGAAACTCGACGCGGCCCTGGTTGAGTTGCAAGCCGATGAACCCACGCCGGGGCGGCTTGGGGTCGCTGTAATCGAGCACGAGGCGGCCGTCGAGCTTGACGGTAAAATGGCCGCCCGCGGCCGTCACGTCAAAGGTTTGCCACTGGCCGGTCGTGCGGCCGCCGTCGGACTTTTGCCGCTTCACAAACCCGCCGGTGGGAAAGGGATTGTCGTCCGGCGCGATGTTCAACTCATAGCAGTCGGTGGCCGGATCCGTCGGCTTGACGGGCGTGCGCAAGAAAACACCGCTATTGGTGGTCTTGTCAGCCCTGAATTCCAGCTTGAGTTGATAGTCGGCGAATTCGCTGGTGGTGTTGAGCAGCCCTTGGTCGCCTTGCGAGACCGCGATCGCGCCATCGGCCACGTGCCAATCGGCCTGGTTGTTCGGTTGCCAGCCAAAGAGCGTTTGGCCGTCAAAAAGCAGAATCCAGCCTTCCGCCAGTTCGTCGGGCGAGAGCGTGTTGAGGTTTTGCTGTGCCGGCGCGGGGGACGACGCCAGCAATAACAAGGCGCAAAAAGCGAAACCGTGGGCGAGTATCAAGCGAGCGTTCATGGCAAGTAGATGAAGATCAAGGGTGGGACGCGGCGCGTTTAGCATAGGCCGCATTAGTATACCGCACATGGGCAGGAATGCGACAATCGGTGTCACCGGCGGATGGGCCTGGACGTCACGTTCGCGCTATCCTGTCAGTCAGCGCTTCCACCGAGGCAAGCCCGAGTGTCACGAGGTTAAGCGATAACCTGACATTCAGCGACGGTAGCAGCAGATGCCCTCGGCAAGCGGGTGGCATCAGAGCTTAATCTCGCGGCATTGGGGGCAAGCCGGGCGGTGGCGGCAACTGCCACAGCACGGTGGACGCCGCGCTCAGGGCGTTGATGTATTCGCGCAACGCCTGGTGTGTCACCTGAAACTCGGTTCGTTGGGTCAGCTCGCGGTAGTTGCCGTCGGCCGCCACGCGATCAAATCGCTCGAGCGCGAGGCGGAGCGACTCAAGGCTGGAAGCTTGAGCCGGTGGCGACGCTTCCGGCGGCAGGGCTAGATATTGCCGCCACTGGGGGTTCAGCAGCGCGGCGAGGCGCGCGTTTCGCTCCGCCAACTCCTTCCGCAAGTCACGGGGCGGCTCGGGCGTGGCGTCGTCAACCGCGGCCGGCAACGCCCCCTGGACGACGGCTGCGCCGCCGCCGGTCAACGAAACCACGTCCGCTCGCAAACGCATGGCGGATTCGGGCACTTTCGCCGGCGGGGCGTTCGACGGCGAACCGTAAAAGGCCAGATGGGAATTTTGGTCCATTTCAATCACGGAACCATCCAGCGCGACGCCCGCGAAAATGCCGCGGCTGCGGGAATAAGACAGAATCTCGGCCTTCAATTCGGCGTCGGTGGCGGCTTCGGCGCTGCGGCCGACCGGGCCGGCGGCCACCGCGCCGCCCACGCCCAACGTCAGTTTGCCGTTCAGCAGCCCCACCACACTCTGCCTGGTGCGAAAGACAAGCACCACGTCGGTGGCCTGAATGCCCACTTGCCAGCCCACGCTACCGCCCGTGAGCGTGACGAACTGCGGCAGGCCCCAATCACCTTCACTGCCGCGAACGAGCACCACGCCTCTTCCGCGGCGAATGGCGCCCACGAAGCCGATCTTCACCACACCGGGGACAATGGCAATGCCTTGCGCGTCGGCCAACAGGTGTTGGGGAATTTGCCGTAGCGGAATCGTGGTGGTTTCGCGCAGAACCTCGCCGGCCAGTTCGACCGTGGTTTCCGCATCGCGATTGGCCAGCGCCTTTGAAACCAGGCAACTGGCGCAAAGTACGAGAGCAAAGAGGGGGCTTCGCAACATCAGTCGATCTCCTTTCGTTCGCACCGTATTACGGCGGCCGGCCGAAAAAGGTTCGCGGTCGCTCGCGCAGCCCCTTGCTTCACTGGTTCGCACTTTATAAGCTGGAGGTTGAAACCCACGAACATCGCACCGCCGACTGCCGCCGGAACGCATCGGCTTGAGTGCCTGTCTTCCTGGTTCGAGGATCATCAGCATGAAACCTTCTTTGTTGTCGGGCTTCCGCACGGCTATTGTCGCTTCGTTGGTGCTATTGGCCGGGCTGCACGCGGATCGCGCCCGCGCGGAAGAAGCCTACGAACGATTTCTGGCGGGACTCAAGGAGCAGGGCCTGTTTGACATGGCCCTGGAATATCTCAACGACATGCGCGGCAGCCCGTTGCTCAGCGAGGCGCAAAAGCAGCAGATGTCGTTTGATGAAGGGTTGGTGCTGGTGGCCAACGCCCGCATGGAGAACGACGCCGCCAGCAAATCCAAGCTGCTCGATCAGGCCCGCGACCGCTTCGCGGAGTTCATCAAGAACAACCCCTCGAACCCCAACTCGGCCAATGCCGAATTGGAATTGGGCAACGTGCTGGTCGAGCGCGGCCGCAGCTTGCTTTTTCAGGCCAACCGGCCCAGCAACGCCACCAAGAAAGACGCCCTGCTGAAAGAAGGCCGCGAAGTGCTGGAGCAGGCCAAGAAAGTGTTCGACGAGGCCGAGGCGAAATTCAGCGCGCGTTCCAAAGAGTTCAAGTCGTTTTACGACCAGAAAAAAGAGGCTGATAAAATCGTGGCCCGCGATCAGGTTCGCGGGCACCTGCTGACGGCCCAGATGCTCGTGGCGGGTGTCACGCAAGAGCTGGCCAAGAGCTATGCCAAAGGCTCGGCCGAATACAAAAAACGCATGCAGGAGGCGGCCGACAAATATAAAACGCTCTACGAAAAACACCGCCGCTTGCTGGTCGGCCTGATGGCCCGGCTGAAAGAGGGCGAGTGTTATCAGGAACTGGGGGACACAAAGCGCGCCATCGGCCATTATGAAACCTTGCTGGGCCAGGGCGACGACCTTCAGCTTCGCCCGCTGAAGATCACCGCCTTGCACCTCGCATTGCAATGCCTCACTTCCGACAACGAAAAGAATTATGAAGGCGCCGTGACCCGCGGCGACGAATGGCTGGATAAGGCCCTGCCGTCCGACTCGCGCACGCCCGACGGCCTGGGCATTACCTACTACACCGCCCTGGCGGGCAAGCTGCTGGCCGACAGTTTAACCAAGCCCGAAGACCAGACACGGAAAAAGGGCCTGTTGGTGGCCGCCAAAAAGCAGGCCCAGTTCGTGGCCAAGGCGGCGGTGTTCAACAATCCTTATCGCGACGACGCCCAGCAACTGTATCGCAAACTGCTGGGCTCCGAGGGAGGGGAGCAGAAAGAGCCTGAGAACTTTGTCGAGGCGCTGGAGCGGGCGAAAGAACTGCTCGATCGCCAGCAAGACAAGCTCACCGCGGTGAAGCAGGCGGCGGAATTGAAAGACCAGGCCAACGTGCCAAAATACAAGACCGAGGCCCAGCAATTCGGCGAGCAAGCCATTCACTACTTTAAGATGGCGCTGGAGCTGCGCGACGACGAAACGCCGCTCGACAACGTGAACATCGCCCGCTACTACCTTTGCTATCTCGATTTCCAGGGCGGCAATTATTACGACGCCGCCGTGCTGGGCGAATTCGTCGCCAAGCACTATCCCAAGAGCCAAGGCGGCCGGCAGTGCGCCAAGATCGCCATGGCCTGCTGGGTGCAAACCTACGAGGCCGCTCGCAAGGCGAAGGCCAAAAACAACTTCGACCGCGACAAGATGATGGAAATGGCCGACTTCATCACCTCGGCCTGGCCCGGCGGCGAGGAAGCTGACGAAGCTTGGAGCCTGCTCTTGCAGATCGCCATCTCGGAAGAGCAGATTGACAAGGCGTTGGAGTACCTGGGCAAGATTCCCGGCGATTCGCCGCGCCGCGGCGACGCGGAGTTGAAGTCGGGCCAGGCGCTGTGGATCGCCTATCAACGTGCCGCCCGGCGCGATGCGGCCGATCGTCCGCCGCAGGCCGAAATCGACAAGCTGCACGAAGCGGCCCGTAAAATGCTGGAAGACGGCATTAAACGCTCGCGTGCCGCCATCCAAGACGGCACCGCGGCGGTCACGCTCACCACGGCCGCCGCCGCGCTTTCGCTGTCCAATATTGACATCGAAGGCGGCCAGGCCAAAAAGGCCATCGACCTGCTCAACGACGCGGCGATTGGGCCGCTCACCCTGGTCGCCAAAGGCGATCCGATCGCCAAGAACGGCAACTTCAGTATCGACACCTACAAGCTGGCGCTCAGGGCCTATGTGGCGACCCAGGCCCTGGAAAAAGCCGAAACCACGATGGAGTCGCTCGAAAAGCTCGTGAACGCCTCGGGCGACACCAACGCCGCCAGCCAGTTGACCCGCATCTACATCGCGTTGGGTCGCGAGTTGGAACAACAACTCCAGGTGCTGCGGCAAGAAGGCAAAGTGGAGGAGTTGAACGCGGTTTCCAATGGCTTCGAGTTGTTTTTGGACCGCATTTCGTCGCGTGCCAAGGGCAACACCTTCAATTCGCTGAACTGGGTGGCCGAGACCTTTTTCAGCCTCGGCAGCGGCTACGATGCCGCCGGCGCCAAGGAGCTTTCGCCCGAAGCCAAGAAGTTCTACGAGCAAACCACGAAGATAAATGAACAAATCCTCAAACAACTCGCGCAAGATAAGGAGTTCGGCCCGGAGGGCGCCGCGCCGGTGGTGAAGCTGCGCACGGCCCGCACTCTGCGGCGCCTGCGAGAGTTTGACAAAGCGAAAACCATGCTCGTGGAGATTCTCAACGAGAAAGCGAACCTGCTCGACGGGCAAGTGGAAGCCGCTCGCACCTTTCAAGACTGGGGCGCTGAAAAACCGGAGTATTTCACGAAGGCCATCGCGGGCGACGTGAAGGCCAAGGGCAAGGACGGGCGGACAGAGAATCTACTCTGGGGCTGGGCCAAGATCGCCCGCCGCACGCAATCGCAAAAGAAGCTGGGCGATACGTTTTACGATGCCCTTTACAACCAGGCGAAATGCTATCTTGAAATCGCCAAGACCAAGAGCGGCGGCGACAAGACCAAGATGCTCGACAAGGCGGACCACAACATCAAGTTCACGTTCCGCCAGGATCCGCAATTGGGCGGCGTCGACTGGTATGAGAAGTTCGACAAGCTGTTGCGCGTGATCCAGCAGTTGCAAGGCAACGCCCGCCCGACCGGGCTGGCCGAACTGGCGGCCACGGCAACGCCTGACACCGATCCGGCGAACGTCGGGAGCGAACTCGCCGCCTCAACGGCGGCCGCCAGCCCTGAACCGCCGCCAGCGGCGCCGAAACCGACCGAAAGCACAGACCCCGCGCCGGCCGCAACGGGCGGCTCGCCGCTCGTGTGGATCGTCCTGCTGCTGGTTGTCGGCGCGGTGGTGGCCGTGGTCGTAATTAAAATGAATCGGGCACAAAAAGAAGCGGAACGCAAGCTCAGAGCGCGCCGCGAGGCGCAACAATTCACCAACGTATTAAAGTAGGGATCCAGGAGTCATTTACCATGAAAGCTTCGCGCGTTTTGTCCTTAGCGGTTTGCTGTTCGCTCCTGCCCGCCGCGGTTTGGGCCGCTGACGACACCGTGAAAAAAATGGGCGATCCGCCCGTCAAGTGTACGATCACGTCCATCAGCAAAGACGGCATCAAGTACGAGAAAAACGGCAAGGAAGAAACGGTGCCCAGTTATGCGATCGAATCGGTTCGCTTGGCCGCCGAGCCGGCGCAGCTCAATCTGATTCGCAATCAGGTGAACAACGGCGCCTATGAAAACGCCCTCAAGGCGCTGGATAAAATCGACCCCGAAACGCAGGAGAATCAAGACGTTAAGGCGGAGCTGACCTACCTGCGGGCCTATTCCAACGCGCGGCTGGCGTTGGGCGGCGGCGGCAACATCAGCGATGCCGGCCAGCAAATCAACTCCTTTATCAAAACCTATCCCAACAGTTTTCATTTTTACCCGGCGAATGAACTGGCCGGCGACTTGTTGGTGGAACTGGGCAAGCATGACGCGGCCACCAATTTTTACAAGGCGCTCAGCGGCTCCTCGGCCGACGCTTGGAAGATCAAGGCCGGCATCGACATCGGCCGCGCCAAGCTTTCGGAGAAAAAATTCGACGAAGCGCTCAAAGAATTTGACACGGCGCTGGAACTGGCGGAGAAAGACACCAAGGCCGAAACGCAGAAGCTGTCGGCCATGCTGGGCAAGGCGGCTTGCTTGGCGCAGACCGGCAAGCCCGAAGAAGGCGTCAAGCTGGCCGAATCGGTCATCGGCAAACTGCCGACCGAAGAAGTCGATCTGCACGCCTGGGCCTACGTGGTGTTGGGCAAATGCTATCGGCAGATGCCCGACCATAACAAGCAAGCGCTGTTGGCCTTTTTACACGTGGACGTGCTCTACTTCTCCAATCCGCAGCTTCACGCCGAGGCGTTATGGAATCTGGCTTCGCTGTGGCAGGATCTGAAGAAAGTCGACCGCGCCACGCAAGCCACGACCTTGTTGAAAGAGCGTTACCCCAATTCGGCGTGGGCCAAGCTTTAATATCTATCGTGGGGTGAGAGGGTTTGAAAGGGTTCAGGGTTTGAAAGGGTTCAGGGTTTGAAAGGGTTCAGGGTTCAGGGTTCAGGAAAGACAGGGCATTGCGACATAGAATCGCGATGCAATTCCGACCTTTGCATGTGGCAGTTTTGAAATTGCGTTGCAACGAAACGCAGCTCCTGAACCGCGACCCCGCGAACCCCTGAACCCTGAACCCTGAACCCTGAACCCTGAACCCTCCTAAACCCTCCTAAACCCTCCCAAACCCTCCCAAACCCTGGAACTCGAGCGGAGATAAAAACCATGCGATCTCGTTACTTCACCGGCTGGCTGGCGGCGGCGGTCTGCGGACTGCTGTTGTTGGGCCTGTGCGACTATGGCATTTTCAGCGTGGCCGGCCCGGCCGCCGCGCACGCGCAAGACGCGGCGGCGGGCGATGCCGCCGGCGGCGAACCGGCCGCCGACCCCGCGCCCAAACGCGAAAGCCAACTCACCTTTTTCTACAACGCTCTCGGCCCCAAGTACGTGGTGGCCTTTCTGGCGTTGTCATTCACCTTCGTGGCCTTGCTCGTGATGAACATCCTCACCTTGCGGCGATCGGCCATTGTGCCCATGGAACTCGTCGAGGCGTTTGAGGCCAACATCAACGAGAAAAAATACCAGGAAGCTTACGACCTGGCCAAGAGCGACGATTCGTTCCTGGGCCACGTCCTGGCCGCCGGTTTGGCCAAGCTCTCGGCGGGCTACGCCCAAGCCGTGGAGGCCATGCAAGAGGTGGGCGAAGAAGAAACCATGAAACTCGAACACCGGCTGGGCTACATCGCCTTGATCGGCACGATCAGCCCGATGGTCGGGCTGTTGGGCACGGTCGATGGTATGGTGGCGTCGTTCCAAGTCATCGCGCAAAGCACCACGCAGCCTAAGCCTTCGGAGCTGGCTCAAGGTATTTCGATGGCTTTGATCACGACGCTGGTCGGTCTTTGGCTGGCCATTCCCGCCATTGCCTTGTTTGGCATCATGCGCAATCGCATGGCGCGGCTCACGCTCGAAGTGGGCGTCGTGAGCGAGGGCTTGATGAGCAAATTGCCCATGAAGAAGGCCTAAACACATGGTACAGCGCAAGAAATTCGACATCTCGGCTGAGGGCGACATGACGCCGATGATCGACATGACGTTTCAATTGATCGCCTTTTTCATGGTGCTGATCAACTTCGCCGAGGGCGATCAGGATCAGCGCATCAAGCTTCCTTCCAGCGAATTGGCCAAGCCGCCCGACGCGCCGGTCGAGGCGCCCTTGATCTTGCAGTTGACGGAAGAGGGCACCGTGCTGCTAGGCGGCGATCGCACGCCCATTTCCGAAATGAGCCGCTATCTGGGCACGGAAGCCGAGATCATCAAACGCCAAAACAAACTTCCTGCCGACGCCTCGGTGATCATCCGCGCCGACCGCGGCACCAAGACGGGGCTGGTGCAAGAACTGATTAAGAAGTGTCAGGAAAAAGGGTTTGAGAAGTTTTCGCTCCGCGCCAAGCAGGAGGCGCGCGGCCCCTGAGAATCGGGAGTAAAAGTGAAGAGTGAAGATGTGCGTAAGTGGAAAGCGAAGAGTGCCCATCCGCTTGCGTCCAATTTGCGATTTGCATTTTGCAATCTCTACCAATTGCATTGACGGGTGTCTTGTCTCGCAGATGCCAACAGACCAGTTTAAGCCATGAAAATACGCAAAGGCCCTTCCGGCCCTGACAAAGTCGAAATGCAGATGACGGCCATGATCGACGTCGTCTTTCAGTTGCTGACGTTCTTCGTGATGAGCTTCAAGATTGTCTCGCAGGAGGGCGACTTCAACATCAAGATGCCGCTCATGTCGGCCGCTAGCGCCGAAACGCCGCAGGAGTTGCCGCCGATCAAGCTAAAACTGTCGGCCAACGGCCAGGGCCAACTCGCCGGCATCACGATGGGCGAGCGGGTGCTGGGCGGATACGGCGATCTGCATCGAGCCATCATCGAGTTGGTCGGCACCGACACCGGGCCAAACTCGCTCGCCTCGCAAACCGAGGTCGAGATCGACGCCGATTACAACCTGCGCTATGAAAACGTGGTGGAGGCCATCACCGCCATTTCCGGCCACGTCGATTCCGCCGGGCACATCGTGAAGTTGATTGAAAAGCTGAAGTTCACGCCGCCCAAGGGCGGCGGGTAATCCTCATCCACAGCACTGGCCTATCCGACCAAAATCGACTAACCTGTCAGTCTGCGTGGATGGCTGTCGCGGACGGCTCTTCGTTTAAGGCGTGTCAGGCTTGGGAGCCTGAACGGAACCGATTTTCAGCGTGGGCACGGCCCATTCGACGAGGACACGATGTTCAATATACTTGGCTCGCGCCGTGATTTGTGCGGCGGACTGTCGCGCCGTGATTGGCTGCGTGTGGGCGGCTTGGGGCTGGCCGGGCTGACGCTGCCCGAGGTGCTGCGGTTGCAAGCGAAGGCGGCCGTTCAACCCGTTGGAGGCACCTTTGGCAAGGCCAAGAGCGTCTTGCTGATTCACCTGTATGGCTCGCCCAGCC
>DASVGM010000259.1:0-4993 GCA_036379555.1 Pirellulales bacterium
GAATCTGTCGGGGGGAGTTCATTCTAGCCAGTCAGTCAGCGCTCCCACCGGGGCAAGCCCGGCGGTGGCGGTGCGGAACAAATCCTGTATGGAATCGCAACTCATTATCGTGTTAAAGTCGGGCATTTTGCGCAGCCCAGGGGCGGTCTGAATGATGCTGCCTTATATCTTGACGTTTGCTGTGGCGAACGCGCAGCGGTGGATTGTTTTAGGCATAACTCCGATGTCCAAAAGCGGTTGCGACAAAACCCAATGACGCGGTAGGCTGACGGCGCCCGCAGAAACGGAGTCAGGCCAGGGCAATCGGTAGCCTTCAATCTTGAATGAAATAATTCCACTGCGCGTCGTGCCGCAAGGCAATCGAGCCGTCGTTATGCGACAGGCCGTTGTCCGAAGCCGGATGGACAAATCCCGCCGGGCTGCCGCCATCTGGATCGGTCCAGAGGATCGTGAAGATGCCGTTGCGTTTTGCTTTTTTGATGAAGAACAGGCCCGTCCATTGTGGCGCCACCTCGACGCCACCTTCGACTTCCGCCGCAAGCCGCTCCAACGCCGAGCGTGAAACCGCGAACCGCGCGCGAAACGTCCAAGGTTCACGCAGCAGCGACAAATAGACCGCGATGCAAGCGGTGACGATTAAAACCTGCCTCAGCGAAAACTGAAGCACCAAGTGACCCTTCTCGGCGGCGACCAAAATGTCGATGGCCACCGCGAACGGCAGAGCGATTATGAACATCACCGTTAAGAAAGCGACCATCATCCCGTCGGGCCTGATGGCGGTCAACACGCCAAGACCTGTGGTGCCCGCGATCAAAGCCGCGAGACTGACGCGGAATTCGCATGGGCGGTGATTCACGGGATTCGGCTCGGTCGTTTATTTGGCCGCCGCGAAATTCAGTTATAATTCGGGCGGATTCTGCCTACGCGGGCAGCTACGCGCCGCGACGGGCGGCGCGGCGGCGGTCGTGCTCGCTGAGCAACATCTTTCGCAAACGAATGTGAGACGGTGTGACCTCCACCAGTTCGTCGTCTTCAATATATTCCAACGCCATCTCCAGCGTCATCAATCGCGGCGGCTTCAAGATGATGTTGCGGTCGCTGCCGGAGGCCCGCATGTTCGTCAGCTTTTTTTCTTTCGTCGGATTCACCGTCATGTCGCCGCCGCGGCTGTTCTCGCCGACAACCATGCCTTCGTAAACCTCATCTCCCGGCGCGACGAACAAGTCCGCCCGCTCCTGCAAGCCGTCCAGGCCAAAAGCCACCGCCCTGCCGGTGACAATCGACACCAAAACACCGTTGGGACGACCGGCGATGTCGCCCTCCAGCGGACGATAACCCTCGAAACGATGGTGAATGATCGCCGTGCCTTGAGTGGCGTTCAACAGGCGCGTGCGCAAGCCAATCAAGCCTCGCGCGGGAATCGAAAACGTCACGTGCGAATATTCGCCGCGGGCGTGCATTTCTCGCATTTGTCCGCGCCGGGCGCCCACCATCTCAATCACCGCGCCCAGCCGATCGGGCGGCACTTCCACCACCAGCGTTTCAAACGGCTCTTCAAGTATGCCGTCGTTCTCGCGCGTGATGACGCGCGGCTTGCCCACCGAAAGCTCAAAACCCTCGCGGCGCATCGTCTCAATCAACACCGAAAGGTGCAACAAGCCGCGCCCGGAAACAGCGAACGCGTCGCTCCCCTCGACCGGCGAGACACGCAACGCCACGTTTCGCTCCAACTCTTTCAGCAGGCGGTCGCGCAGGTGACGCGTGGTGACGTATTTGCCCACGCGGCCCGAAAAGGGCGAAGTGTTGATGCTGAAGATCATCTCCAGCGTCGGTTGGTCGATCTCCAATCGCGGCAAGGGCCGGCGAACGTCAAAATCGCTGATCGTGTCGCCGATCTCGACCTCTTCCAGACCGACCACCGCCACCACGTCGCCCGCCGAAGCTTCTTCGACTTCCGCGCGGCCCAACTTCTCAAAGACATAAAGCTGGCTGACCTTGGCGGGCAAAACCACTTCGTCGGCCTGCAACAAGGCGATGCGTTGCCCGCGCGCCAGCCGGCCCGACGTAATGCGGCCGATGGCGATGCGGCCCACGTATTCCGACCAATCGAGCGTCGTTACCAGCAGTTGCAGCGGGGCCTCGGCGTCGATCTCCGGGCCGGGCACCGATTCGAGCACGAGGTCGAGCAGCGGCCGCATACTCTCGCCTCGCTCGTTGAAATCATGTGTGGCGAAACCTTCGCGCGAGCTGGAAAAAATATAGGGGAAATCGGCCAAGGCATCGTCGGCGCCCAACTCGACGAACAACTCGAAGGCTTCATTGAGCACTTCATTGGGCCGGGCGTCAGAGCGGTCGATCTTATTGATCACAACCACCGGCTTGAGACCGAACTCAAGGGCTTTTGAGAGCACGAAACGGGTTTGCGGCATCGGCCCTTCGGCGGCATCGACCAGCACCAAGGCGCCGTCGGCCATGCGCAACACGCGTTCCACCTCGCCGCCGAAATCGGCGTGGCCGGGCGTGTCGATCAGGTTGATCTTCACGCCGCGGTAGGGAATGGCGATGTTCTTCGCCAGAATGGTGATGCCGCGTTCGCGTTCCAGATCGTTCGAGTCGAGAATCTGCTCGCCCACGAGTTGGCTGGCGCGAAACTCGCCGCTTTGCCTCAAAAGGCAATCGACCAGCGTCGTTTTGCCATGATCGACGTGGGCGATGATGGCAATATTGCGAATATCGGTGCGGCGTTGCAGACAAACAGTATGGGACATCATTCTCAAAATAGGGGGGTTACCAGGACACGTCGCCGTGGTTTGGGGTTGGCCGGATTGCCGATTCCGTTCGCCGCCGGCCGCGTGCCTGGCGGCGGAGATGGACAAGAATCCCGACCGCGCTAGACCGTTTCGCGGACGAGACAAGGTGGCAGCGAATCTTTTTAAGATCCCTCGAAGGGCAACGGTTCCTCGCGCGGCATTGGGTGGGCCGAAGTATTCTAGGCGAGATAGGCCCGTAAGAAAATGGCAGTCGAGCGAGATTTTAACCCCGATTGCATAGCCGCCTTTGGCCGCCAAGCGACGGAGAATCAGAGCAGGGGTCGGCGGCAAATGAGCGGTGTAGACGGCCAACGTGAATCTCCAACCGGCGGGCGGGTGGCATCAACGGTCCACCCGCCATCACTACGAAACGACGTAACAACCGTCAAGCCTTCAAGTTGTGACGTGTGACGGTGCCCTGTTCGGCTCCTGACAGGTGCATCGTCGACGTCCAAAAACTATTTTTCCGGTCGACGACACGCGTGTCGCTGGCGTTCAAAAACCATTTTTGCAGTCGACGACACACATGTCGCCGGCGTTCAAAACCATTTTCCAGTCGACGACACGCGCGTCGTCGACGTTCAAAAACCATTTTCCGGTCGGCGACACGCGCGGCGCTGACGTTCAAAACCTGTTTTCCGGACGCGATGCCCCGCTACGGTCGAATGGCGACGACGGATTTCAAGCCAATCACCTCGTATTCAACCTTGCGTTGTGGCAAAGCCACGCCCGGCACCCCGCCGACCGTTAAATCGGGCAACGACTCCTTCAATTGCTCAACGCCACGCTTGGAGACCCGTGTGTCCTCTAACCACAGAAAACGGAGCTTGGAAAGCGACTTCAGGTGTGCCAGCCCTGCGTCGGTCACCTGGGTCCGGCGCAGATCAAGATCCTCGATCGACGAGAGCTTGCCAACCGTCTCCAGGCCGTGATCGGTGATGGAGCTATGCGAAAGCCCCAGCGTGCGCAATCGAGTCAGCGACAGCAGCGGCGGCAAATCGGCGTCGCTGGTCGATCTTGGAGCCGGGTCGATCACGGTTAAACCGCCCAGCAGAGTCAGCCCTTTCAGCGTAACGCCATCGGGCAGCGAGATGTCTTCCAGCGTGGTAAGAGATTGCAAATGCGCCAGCCCGGCGTCGGTCACCTGCGTGCCGTAGAGAACCAAATCTCGCAGCGATCGAAGATCGGCGAGGTGCGTCAAGCCATCGTCGGTTATGGCGCAGGCGCCCAGGTCCAACCGCTCAAGGCTCGTCAGGCCGGCCAGGTGCCGCAGTCCCGCCGAGGTAATATTTGTATTGCATAAATAAAGGTACTTCAATTCTTTCAGATCGGCCAGATTGGCCAGGCCGGCATCGCCGACCGGGTTGTCCGTCAGATTCAGCGCCACGAGGTGAGTCAAATCTTTCACGTGCTCCAGATCGGCGTCGGAAATGCCGTAGCCGAGCTCGTCGGCGGGCCTTTGGCCCACGGGAACCTGGCCAGCGGTGCCGGCGCTCGGCGGATCAGGAGCCCAAAAGATGAGCGACCTGGCACTGTTGCCGTCGGCCTTTAGGGCCGCGAACAGTTGCGGCGGCCGCATTTGCCCCTCGCAGCCGATCCTGCGCAAGGCATGATTGGCAAACGACCGCATGTGGAAGTCGCGGTCTGACAGACAAACCAACAGGCGCTCAACCGCGCCACGAGCGGCCGGGCCGATATGCCCCAGCGCCCGTGACGCGGCCCATGCCGTATCGCGATCGTCACTATCGAGCAAGTTCGCCAGGGCGGGCGCCGCGGCTTGCGCTTCGGCGCCCAGTTGGCCGAGCTGGCCCATCGCCGCCCGCTGAATGCTCTTGTCTTCGTCGTTCAGCG
Organism: Pirellulales bacterium; assembly: GCA_036379555.1. Classification (GTDB taxonomy): domain Bacteria; phylum Planctomycetota; class Planctomycetia; order Pirellulales; family JAICIG01; genus DASSFG01. The sequence goes on from DASVGM010000259.1 coordinate 4,662, forward strand.
CGGGAATAAATATTTCGGCGGTTTTCTCCGGCCATTTGGCGAGTACGCGCAACGCGGTCATGCGCACCAGCGGATGTCGATTGGTTTTTAGACTGGCGGCAAGCTGGTCGATGTCGAATTCGAGCAGATTGCATTGAGCGGCATGGCTCTCGGCGCGCACGCGCGGATCGGCATCCGCCAACCGCTGACGCAAAGCCGCGAGAACTTCCTCGGAATCAATGCCCGCACGGCCTAACTCAATGACCGCGCGGCGCCGCGCGTCAGCATCATCCTCGCCGGCTAATTGCACGAGTTTGGCAATGCCCGGTGCTCCGAACCATCCTAGCGCGGCA
>DASVGM010000260.1:0-3891 GCA_036379555.1 Pirellulales bacterium
AGTCGCCGCGGCCGGTGTGTCGGTCGATTGCACGCCTGGGGTTTCTGCCCCTGCCGCGGGCGCGCCCTCGGGCGCCGATGATGCATTGGACGCGCCTTCAGATGGTTGCGCCGGCGCCGCAGGCGAACCGGCAGCGGCCGAAGCTTGAGAGGCTTCGGCGGCGGGCGGCGGCGCCGCGGGAACCGGCGCCGCAGGCGCGGTGCTCGCTACCTGTGTGCCTGAGTCATCGCCGCCGCAACCTACCCATGAAGTAGTGAGGAGCGCTAGCGCAAACAATGGCCATGACCGACACCAGGTGCTGTTCGACATCATCGGTCCTCGCAAGGTTAACCGCCGCAGCCCACGGCATGTGCCGCCCCAAGCTTAAGGGACGATTGTCATTCTGGCACCAAACGGCACGGGAAGCAAGCGCGGGGGCGCTGACTAGTTACCAGGCGCGGACCCGATACCCGCCGCGATAGTACGGGCCGCGGACCTGCACGCGCTCGCGATACGAATAGCGGCGCGGCAGCGGCGCCACGCGCGCGGGACCGAAATAACGGCCTGGCGTAAACCTCACGACGGGCGCCGCGTAATAGCCCACCACTGGTACCGGCGGGGCGATCATCACCGGCGGAGGCGCGACCATCGCCGCGGCAGGATACCAGGCGGCGACCACTTGCGCCTGCGCGGCCGAAGCGGCGCCACATGCGATTATAAATACGGCAACGGCAAGCAAACGTTTCATTTGGACTCCTTACTTCGTGTCCAGGTTCTTGGCCAACTCTTCCTGCGCCACTTCGCACTCGACACCGTTCGCCGGCACTTCGGCCTTCGCCACCCAGAACAGCGCGTTGAGCACCAGTTTGCGGAAGTCGGGGTTGCCCCAGTTGCGGTGAAAATGCCCGCCGGTGAAGCCGAAGCCGCGTCCGCCGTCTGGCCGCTGCGTGGTCCAGGCCACGATTTCCTTGCGGCCAGGGTGCTCTTTGGCAGCCGGCGTGCCGCGCGTCGAGTCGGGTGGCGTCGCTTCGAGTATCGGCGTCACCGCGCCCTCGCGGAACCGCATATTGTAGTACCACTCGTCGTTGATCTTGAACGGTTTCACACCGCGCGTCAGGGGGCTGTCGGGGAGCTTTTGAAAATCGGCGTCCCAGTGCGGATTGATCGAGTAGCCCGTTTCATAATAGCCGCCGATCCAGGCCAACAGTTCTGGCCCGCCCCGGTCTTGCGGCACTTCGACCGCGTAGTGGGCGCACGCCAGGCCGACACCCTGGTGCATCAACTCGCCGATGCGCCGCAGATGATCGGGCCGAATCAAGGGATGCCCGCCGCCTCCGTCCATGTAAAGCAACACGGCGTCGGCATTGTCAAACGCGGTGGCATCGGCGGGCCATCCGTTGTGATACTCAGCCGGCAGCACCATGTCGGGAAAATTGTCGAGGCAATGCCGCAGCACGGTAATTCCCGCGTTGAACTCGTGCTCTCCCTTGCCGTGACTTGCCGAGCCGGCCACCATTACAATCTTCTTGCGATCGCCGGTGAGCTTCAATCTCCGCAAGCGGATGTTTTTAAACTGCACCGTCATCGGCGGGCCGGCGTGCAGTTGCAGGGCCAAGATACCGGTCAGCTCGCGATCTTTCGGGTCTTCGTCGGTCACATCGCACGTCTGTTTGCCGTTGATGAAATGCCGGAGATGGTTTCCCTCGGCGATGATGGTGTAGTCGTTCCAATCTTCTTTTTTGATGGCCTTTTGCAATTCGGCCGAATCGCCCACCGAGCCGGTCTTTTGCGGCTTATGGTCGATGCCGACCACGGTCTTTTCGCCGCGGGCGGCCAGAATGCCGCGACCGCGTTCGTCGTAGAGAATGCCGGTGTACGTATCGCCGGCCTCGATGTCGGCCTGATAGCCGCCCACCACATGATTGCCCAAATCGGCACTACGATATTGAACGCCCGAATTATGACCGACAATGCGATACGACAGCCGCAATTCGAAATCGTCGACCTCGCCTTGCCGCCAAATGAGAAACGTGTTGCCGCTGGTGGGGTTTTCGGGCGTGGTGCGTCCGGTGATCGCGCCGTCTTGCACCGACCAGAATTTGGCGTCGCCGTCCCAACCGTCAAGATTCTGGCCGTTGAAGATCGGCTTGAAGCCGGCTTCGTCATCGGCGGCCTGGACGACGGTTACACCGAGGAAGGCGGCGGCGGATGCAAGGCAGGCGAAAAAGCGTGCGAGGCGGCGAACATGCGGCATGTTGGGGGGCTCAGCGTGGCGTGTCATGGCGGGTCGTGATGGAATGGCGGTCGGTTGGTGGGCTTCTGTACGTGCTGACGAGTAAAAGCAGTGGTTCTTACGTTCGAAGTGGTTCTTACGCTCGACGTCTGTAGGGAACGGACTCCGTGCCGTTCCGCGAACTGCTCTTGACGTCGTCCCGGCCCTCCGTAACCCGGCCCTCCGCGGCGTTCTGCCGAGGTGCGGGGAGACGTCGCGCCGCGCGCCACGGAACGCCGCGGAGCGCGTTCCCTACAGACGTTGAACAATGATCTGAATCGGTTGGCTCTCGCGTCACGGTTTGTCTTCGCCGGAAGGTGGGACTCGCTTCGCTCGGCCCACCCTACCGCGATTACGGGGTGAATTCAAAGCCTCGGCTCTGGCGGAAAAACTTTAGCGGATTCTCATAAACTACCTGGCGAATCAGCGACTCGGGGTGGCCGCGTAGCCGCATCGCCAGCATAAAGTCGGGCACGGCGGTCGGCTTCGACGGTCCCCAGTCGCCGGCCGAATTGACCAGCAACCGCTCGGGACCATACATCTCGACCATGTCGACCGCGCGCTGCGGCGTACACTTGCTCACCGGGTAAAGCGTCATGCCTGCCCAAAAGCCGGCTTCGAGCACCGGGCGGATCGTATGCTCCTCGACATGATCGACCAGCACACGGCCCCGGTCAAGCCGCCGATCGTCGCACAGCATGTCGAGAATCATTCGCGTGCCTTTGAACTTGTCTTCCAAGTGGGGCGTGTGAATGAGGATTTGCTCGTTCGTCTTGGCCGCCAGGTCGAGATGCTCCAGAAAGATGATCGACTCGTTGCGCGTGTTTTTGTTCAGACCGATTTCGCCGATGCCCAACACGCCCGGTCGGCCGAGAAACTCGGGAATCATGGCGATCACTTCGCGTGAAAGCCTCACGTTCTCGGCTTCCTTGGCGTTGATACACAGCCAGGTGTAATGCTGCACGCCATACCAACCGGCCCGTTTTGGCTCAAACTCGGTGAGCTGCCTGAAGTAATCGCGAAAACCATCGACGCTGCCGCGGTCGAAGCCCGCCCAAAAAGCCGGCTCGCTGACCGCCCGGCAGCCCATTTTGGCCAGGGTCTCGTAATCGTCGGTGACGCGCGAGACCATGTGAATGTGAGGATCGATGTAATCCATATGCTATTACCCCCGCGGACGCAGCTCGAAGGCGTCGCGCCACCGTTGGTCGAACGGCAACGAAAAAATCATCTGCACCTGCTCAGCTCGGCCCGGCTCGTCGCTGCCCAGCACTTCCAGGGCCTGCTCGATCTTCCCCAGGCGAGGGTCGGCCTCGACATCACCCGCCGCCCGGTCGATGCGGTCCAGTCCGGCCGCCAGCTCGAGCAACTTTGCTCGCAGTTCGAGGAATTCGCGGTCGAGCACTTGGGGCGCGGTCAGGGGAATCGGCATTCTCGGTCTCCGCGGAATTTGACGGTTCTGTCAGTTTGAACGGAAAGTCTGGTGAAATCAAGTTGCCGCGTTGGGCGATCTGGCTGGCACGCGATAAGCAGAAACGGTGATTTCCTTTGTAGGGAACGCCCTCTGTGGCGTTCCGGGAACTGCGACTCAACGCCGCGCCACCCCACGGAACGCCACAGAGGGCGTTCCCTACAGAGGT
>DASVGM010000261.1:0-3609 GCA_036379555.1 Pirellulales bacterium
ACATTCTCTCCAAGCTGCTGGCCTCTCTTGACGAGCCGTATGACCATCCGCGCGTGCAGCTTTCGTCGCTCGTGTGTCTTTCCAACATGGTCGTCGAGAGTCTTGGACCTGATTACGCGGGCATCATCGACGACCTGCGGAGGGCCCATTTTCCGCGCGACGAACTGGCGGAACTGGTCAATCGCCTGTCAATGGACATTCTGGAATGTCTCGAACCACGCGAGCACGATTTGCTCGGGCCGATTCGGGCACTGGTCTATTTGCAGCGGCCCGACGCGGCCATCCGCGCGACGGCACACAGCTTTTTGCGTTGCGAAGACCTTTCGCCATTCGACCGCGATACATTGGGTGGCATCGTGCCGCGCACCGACGACGCGCACCCGCTGGAAATGATCGCCGCGCTGGGCTACTTGATGTGGACCATCGATCGGCGGCCGCTGGTGCTGTTCGTCGATCAGCTCGAAGAGATGTACAACCTGGAAAACGCCAAGGAACTGTTCCGCCGCGCGATGGGCGCCCTGAACGCCGTGGCGGAGCAAGTGCCCTCGTCGATCATCGCCATCGCCTGCCTGGAAGATTTTTATGAACAACTCAAGGGTTCGCTCGCCAAGCCGCTGATCGACCGCATTGAGAATGATCCGGACAAAATGCGGCTGGAGACCAGACGTAGTGACGAGGAGATCATCGACCTCGTATCAACACGGCTGGCCGTGCTCTACGAAGAAGCCGACTTTAACGCCGATATCGACGATCCCACATTCCCCATTTCCGCCGCCGACCTGCGCCAATGCCGCAATCTTCGCACCCGCGACGTGCTCGACAGGTGCCGGCTTTTTCAACAAGAGTATCGTCGGCGCGGCGTCGAGGGGCCACCGCCGGCCTTCCCGCTCGACAGTTCCGTCGAGCCACCAGTGCCCGTCAACAACGGCGTGGGCGCGCTTGAAGAACATTGGCAGACATTCTTGGCGGAAGGGAAATGGACGGTGCCCACCGACGACGCCGAATTGGCCGCCGTGCTTGCGCAAGCCATTGAGTATGGCGGCGGCGAGTTGCGACAGGATCCGCTCGTTCGCGCCACCGCCAACGGGCGTTACGTCGAATTGATTCTTGTTGGCGGCGATGCCCCGCAAACCGACCTGCTCGTGGCGATCTGCAACAAACGCTCGCAGGGCGGCAGCCTGGCGAAACAGGTTGAAGAGCTGGAGCAACGCGCGGCGGGCCAGGGCCGCTTCATGGTGCGGTCGATGGAGTTCCCCTCCGATCCCAAGACCAAAATCGCGGCTCTTCTGGGCGACTATCTTACCCGCGGCGGACGGCGCGCGGTGATTGAAGACGCCGGTTGGCGAACGATGCTGGCCTTCGCGGATTTCTTCCGCGCGCAGCAATCGCAGGCCGCTTTCGCTGAATGGCGCAAAACCGAAAAGCCGTTGACGCGTCTTCGCGCGCTGCGCGAAATGCTCGAGGTCGAGCGACCGGTCTCTAACCAAAGCTATCAACCGCCAACCCGGTCTATCCAACCGAACGAGTCAAAGCAGGACGAGTCAAAGCAGGAGGTACAAAGCCAGGACGTGCAAAGCCAGGACGTACAAATGCAGGGCGAGCCAATGCCGACCGAGTTGGTAACGGAAATTGGTAATGGCGGCGAAGCTTCGTCGCCATCCGGACTCACGCTTTCGTTGGGAGCGCCAGCCGGCCTTGGCCAGCAATTGGTGACCATCAACCGCGGCGACTTGACGCGGCACGCCGCCTTTCTCGGCGGATCGGGCAGCGGCAAGACCACCCTCGCGCTCAACCTGATCGAACAGCTTGTGGAACGCGGCGTGCCCGCCGTGCTCATCGACCGCAAGGGCGATCTTTGCGGCTATGCCGACCCCGCCTGGTGGGACGCGCCGGGCGACGATGACGCGGCCGCGGCACGCAAGCGGCGGTTGAAAAACCGCCTCGCCATTAACCTTTATACGCCGGGAAACAGCCGCGGGCGGCCGTTGCGGCTCTCACTGGTGCCGGCGGGCATCAGCGCCGACCAGGATTTCGACCAACTGGCGACCGCCGCCGGCACGGCCCTGGCCGACATGATTGGCTTCGGTCATGCGCGATACGGTTCGCAACGGGCCATTTTAATTCAGGCCGTCAAACAGCTTGCCTTGCTTCGCCCCGATCGCGAGTCGAGCATTGAAGACCTCGTCGAATTGATTCATTCGCAAGATCCAGCGCTCATTAACGCCATCGGTCATCTCGATAGTCGCCTTTTCCGAGTCATCGTGCAGGCGCTCGAAACCCTGCGTCTCACGCGCGGCAGGCAATTGTTCGATGTCGACGCCGAGCAGCTCGACATCGACCGGCTGCTCACTCCATACGAAGGCCGTACGCGGCTGACGATTATCAGCACGAAGTTTCTCGGAGGCACACACGACTGTCAGTTTTGGGTGGCCCAATTCCTCAATGAATTGCGGCGTTGGGCGAACGGCCGCCCGTCGCCGTCGCTGCAAGCGGTGTTGCTGTTCGACGAGGCCGACATTTATTTACCCGCCAAATCGCAGCCGGCCTGCAAAGCGCCGCTGGAAGACATGCTCAAGCGGGCCCGTTCGGCCGGCATTGGCCTGCTGTTGGCCACGCAAAGCCCCGGCGATTTTGATTATAAATGCCGCGAGAACATTTATACTTGGTTTTTGGGCCGCATCAAAGAAAACACGGCCATCGGCAAGCTGAAACCGATGCTCGAAGCGGCGCGTGCCGGCGCGGTGGAGAGGTTACCCGGCCAGCAGCCCGGCGAATTCCTCTTTGTTCAGGACCGTCAACTAATCGCGCTCAAAGCCGATCGTTCCTTGCTGTCCACCGTGCAGCTCGCCGACGACGAGATTCTGCGGCTGGCCCAACCGGGTGAGGCGTAGACTGCCGCTGTTTTGAGCAAGCCCCATCTGGTATGCTTAATGCCATGGCGACCTTTTTCCGAAGCGGATATTCTAGATGAGGTGCTTTCCCGCGCGCTCGCGGATTTGCATCCTGATGCGGCGCGGTCTCTTCTCGCGTTCAAGTTTGAACCGAAGACGATTAAGCAGATTCAGAAGCTTCTCCAAAAAAACAATCGCGGGACGATTTCGGCAGAGGAGCGTATTACCTTGGAGAAATACCTTCGTGTCGGACAATTCATCGACTTGCTGCATGCCAAAGCGAGAGTGGCTATGCGTGAAGCCGAACCCACCGCATAGCTCATGCGTCCATTCAACCTTCACTATGTCAACAGCGCCCGCACCGGCGAGCCGGGGCAAACGATCAAGGGGCGGCCTTGCTGGTCTTCCAGCGCGAGGTCGGGCGCAACGCCGAGGCAATGATAAACCGTCGCGATCAGATCAACCGGAGCGATGGCGTTGGACGCGGGGTAGGCGGCGTGACGATCGGACGAACCATAAACCTGCCCGCCGCCAATGCCGCCGCCCGCCAAGACCGCGCTGAAACAGCCGGGCCAATGATCGCGGCCGTCGGCGCCCGCGCCGGCGTCGCTGTTGCGCTGACCCACGCGCGGCGTGCGGCCAAACTCGCCCGTCCAGACCACCAGCGTTTCATCGAGCAGTCCGCGAGCGGCCAAATCGTCGAGCAAGGCCGAAAATG
>DASVGM010000262.1:0-16291 GCA_036379555.1 Pirellulales bacterium
ACTCGCCGTGGGGCGGGCCGCCGGCCCGTCTGACTGCAAAAGACGGCTCGGCGAGCCGCCCCACGATACGCCGCCACGGCGAAATCCGAGTTTTCGGATAGCCTCTTACACCGCACGCGGTCTGGAACGAGGCAAGGCGAAGTATCAGCATCGCGAACCAGCCCGCGCTTGGCAATTAGCGCGCAACTGTCGGAAACCGCCAATGGTCCGTTGGGGGGGATTCACACGCCGGGCCGCGGCGCGCGATTGCCGCTCGTCGAAGCAACGTCCGATCTGAGCGAAGTGCAAAACGTGGCAGCCTTGCTCCAACTTGGCAGTCTTGCTACCGCTGAACTGTCAATCAGCGCTCCACCATGACGCAAGGCTATTTGGCTCAATCCTTAAACAGAAACTCCGGCGTGTTCAGCAACGCCCAGAGCAAGTCTTCCGTCGCCTGGCGGCGATTGCCCGCGGCGGCGAACCAATCGCGGCCCACTTGCCGCTCCTCATTCGTCGGCAGACGCGAATAAACCAACAGGTAAAGCTCCTCCACCAGCGCCTCATTCGACAGGTCGCCGGCCGCCAAGCGCGCGACGCGGCCTTCGTCGCCGGTGACTTTGCGGTGCAGGTTGGGGGCGTTCATCATGTGCAAGGTTTGCACCATCGTCGTTTCGCCCGTTCGCTCACAGGGCGGATCCTGATTGGCGTCGGGCCGGCCAAAGGCGTCGAGAAACAGCGAATCGACGCGATGCGACCAGATCGCCGTCGCCCGCGAGCCCGCCGGCAAAGCGGCAAACGTCTCGGGCACGTCAGTGATGTCGCTCACGGCGTCGAGCAAAACTTCCGCTCGTAAACGCTGGCGATAGTGTCGCGAATAGTTGCGCGTATCGGCGACGTTTCGCTCGCCCGGCACCGACGACAAGCCGTAAACATAAGATGTCATGATCGTGCGAATCAGCCGCTTCGTATCAAAACCGACCTCGCGAAAATGCTTGGCCAACGCCGTCAACAGGGCTTCGTTCGAGGCCGGGTTCGTCACGCGCAGATCGTCAACCGGATCGACCAGGCCGCGCCCCATCAGGTCGGCCCAGATGCGGTTGGCGGCCACCTTGGCGACAAACGGATTGTCGGGCGAAAGCATCCAATCGGCCAGCACCTCACGCGGATCGTCGCCGGCGGCAAACGTGCCGGCCGAGCCAAACAGCGGCTTTGCCGGCACTACGGCGCCGGTGCCGGGATGAACGACCGAACCGTTCGCCGCGGCGAAGATCATTTCTTCACCGCCGGAAATCGGCGGCGAAAGTCCGACGCCCTTGTGCCCCAGGCGCGAGAAGTAAGCCGCGAAGCCATAAAAATCGTCCTGCCCCCAGGTTTCAAACGGATGATGGTGGCATTTGGCGCATTCCAGGCGAATGCCCAGAAAAAGCTGGCTGACGGCGGTGGCGATTTCGGGCGGTTCGCGGCGATCGCGAAAGAGCGTCGCCGCGCCGTTGCGCCAGGTGCTGCCGCGGGCGGTCACCAGCGAGCGCACAAATTGATCGTAGGGGAGATTCTTGCGAAAGGCGTCGCGCAGCCAGGCGTCGAGATGGAAGGTCGCCTTGATGCCCACGCGATAGGCGTTGGGGCGTAGCAAGTCGGCCCACTTGTTGGCCCAAAAATCGGCGTACTCGTCGCGCGCCAAGAGCGCGTCAATGAGCGCCTCGCGCTTCGAGGGCGAAGGATCGGCCAGAAACGCCCGTGCCTCGTCTGGCGTCGGCAAGCGGCCGATGACGTCCAAATAAGCACGGCGCAAAAAAGAGCTGTCGCCGGCCGGCGCGCTGGGCGTGACTCCCAATTCTTTCAGCTTGGTCCAAACCAACTCGTCGATGAAGTTCTTTCGCGGCAACTCGGCGTAAACGCGCTCATCGACCGTTCCCGGCAGGGGAATCAGGGTGTTCCAGGTGGCCAGATGGCCCATATAGCGCGCCATGATGGCCGCCTCGCCCGGCAACTCGCCGGCCTTGATTAAACCGCCAGGCTCCACGGCCACGACCGCGCTTTCGTTCGATTGAAAGGTGCTGCGCCGCGTGACATCGCGAGTGCCGCCATCGGAGTAATGAGCCGTGACCCGCAGTTGCTCGTGCTGGCCGGCCGAAAGCTTGTGTTCGGCGGGCGAAAGCGTGACGCCCGTCAATTCGGGGTCGGTCGGCAGCCGCCGGGGCATTCCCTGCTCGATCCATTTCCGCAGCAACTCATATTCTTCGCCGCCCTTCTTCAACCGCTCTCCGCCGCCGTGCGAAACTTCGGCGCTGGCCTTTCGCAGGAGCAGGCTTTGTTCGGGCGCCGCCGGAAAAACGCGCCGCCCGCGGGCGTCTTTCGTGATGCGGGTGTAGTCGAATTCGCTGTCGAAGCCCAACAGCGAAAGCTGGAAGCCGTTCTGGCCCCGTGCTTTCCCGTGGCACGCGCCTTGGTTGCACCCCGCGGCGGTCAATACCGGTAGAACGTCCAATTCAAAAGTGATGCGCGGCGATTCAGCGGCCAGCACGCCGACCGGAATCAAAAATACCGCGAAAGCGACAAGACGCGCAGACGGTAGGCGAATCAAGGTGGCCATAGTTCCAGGGCGGCAGGATGATGTCAGGTGGGATCTTCAGTGTAAACGATTTTTTGGCCACAAGCAATCTCCCGCGCCGGCGCCGATAAGAGCGGAAACGACGAACGCCGCCAGCAGCGCTCGCCTTTTCATCGCTTCGCTCTTGCCAGGGCGACTACGTGCTTTTCAACTCCAGATTGTACCCTTCCGCCTTGCCCTTCTCCACGGTCACTTTCAAGTCGGTCGTCGCGGCGTCGGTGTACTTCGCTGGAATCGTCTCTTTAACGCCCCCGGCGGCACGCAATTGCTCGATGTCCAGGCCCTCTTTAACGTCAACCACCTTGCCGTCCGCGGCAACCTGCTTGCTGACGGTCACTTTATAACTACCAGGCACAGCGCCGACCTGGCCGGTCGATGACGCCTGGTAGTGCCCTTGGGCGTCGGTGCTGGCGCCGCAACCTAGATAACCGTCGGGCGGTGCTCCCTCGTAGACAAACGTGAGCGTGGCGTCGGTCAACGGCGCACCGTCCAGGGTCACGGTGCCCGCGACCGGAGTCACGTCTAATGTCGGCCCCATCCGTTTTGGCGCCTTGGAACAGCCTACCGCCAAGGCGATGCCAAGCAGCAAACACCAACCACCCACCCTCAATGCAACGAATGTTTTCATGCCGATTTCTCCAGGCGAAGCTGTGTTAATTAGGCAGGGTAACCTGATGACTGTCCGAGATGCGGTTCATCCAAAGAAAGACGCCGTAGTAATCGACGTCGGCGCTGATGAACTTGACCGAGCCGTCGCACATGACAAACTGCGCGCCGCCGGGATGGTAACTGCCGAACTGCCAGGCATACTGTATCCCCCTGTGCAGCCCGCCCGAATAATCATAGTTGATGGCGGAGTAAAAAATGTCAGTGGTGGTCGTGCCGGCCGGGGTGGTGTAACCGCCATACGAAATAGCGGCGTTGGGCGTAAAGTTAGGCCAAGTGCCCACAAAGCTCAGCGTCGTTCGGCCATGACAGCAGGTATGGACGCCGGCGCCCCAGAAAGGCCCGAACGCGGAACTTTCTTTGCCGCCGGTGCCTTGCTTTGATTCGCCCATGGCGATGGTATTGCTCGTGCCGTCTTTGATCATCGCGAGCGTCGCGGCGCCATCGTTGCCGAACGCCCCCAGGTGCCAACTTACGGGATTGGTCGCACTGTTGTTGAGCGAGGCCAGGTACGTGGCATACGGGGCGTTGTAGTCCGTGTAGTCACCCGTGCTGAAAAGATAGTTGCTGCGCGCGACGCTGTTGGCCTCGTAAAAATTCGCGGGGTTGTTCGCGCCATTCACCATAATATCCGGCGGATTCTGATCCGACGGGCAAACGAACGACGCCAGCGGTTGGCTGTAAAGGAATTGGTTGAGATTGCTGTTGGTCACGTTCCCGGCAAGCTTCAAGCCGTAAGGATTGCTGATGCTGGAGGGAACATTGAAGTTGTAATTCGCGGCGAACTGCTGTTGCTCCATGTAAGGCGTCAGGAACATGAAACCGGTCGTGTTATAGACGATATTCGAGGCGTTGTTGTATCGGCCGGAACCGAGCAAGGCCGGCGGAAAGACATGGATGGCATCGTGATAGTTCTGCAACGCGATGCCCATTTGTTTCAGATTGTTGGTGCATTGGGCGCGGCGCGCCGCTTCGCGCGCGGCCTGCACGGCAGGCAACAACAGGGCAATCAGAATGCCGATGATGGCGATGACCACCAACAATTCGACCAGGGTAAAAGCGCGACGACGATAAAACATGTTACCTACTCCAGAGTGACGAACAGGAATGGAAAACCACGCGCGCGAGAATCTGAAAACCGCTTCATATTAGCCGTTTCAACAAACGCCGGTTTGAAAACCAAGAGCCGCCGGCCAGCGCGCAGCGCTCCCCGGTTCGCCAACTGTCTCTTCAATTCCATTGCCAGCACGATCCCACGCGCCGCGGTCGACCCGCGACAAGAAAGGATAAAATGGGAAACCAAACCGGCTGGCTTAACGACAGCCGGCTCATACGCACCGCTCAACTCTGTTCTGTACGCGTCAATCTAGCGGACGTGCCTACTCGTTGTCAATCAATTCGTAAAAATTTTTAGCTTGACGACGAAGCGGGCCAGAACCTACCGCTAAATAACCTTGCGTGATTCCGGGGCGCGGCATCATGGAGGATGGGCTTCCTAGCCCGTCACCAAACAACTGGACGGGCTAGGAAGCCCATCCTCCTTTTCCCAACATCACGCAAGGTTATTTAGATGATATAGTGGTTTCCATCGAAAAGCCGGTTACACCGGCAATCGAATAAGAAACGTGCTGCCGGCCGCGACCTCGCTGGTCACCGTCACCTGGCCGCGATGCGCCAGCGCGATGTGCTTGACGATCGCCAGCCCCAGGCCGGTGCCGCCCAAGCGGCGGCTGCGCGCTTTGTCGACGCGGTAAAAACGCTCAAATAACCGCGAATGATGCTCCGCCGCGATACCGCTCCCCTCGTCTTTGACGGCGATCACGACCGTTTGCCCGTCGCGATAGGCGCGCACCCAAACGCGCTTGCCGGCTTCGCTGTATTTAATGGCGTTGTCGATCAGGTTGGCCACCGCTTGACCGAGCAGGTCGGCGTTCATGGGGGCCGTTAAGTCGCTTGGACAATCCAGCTCGATGGTGATGTCGCGCGCCAGCGCGCGGGCCGCGCAGTCGCTGACCGCCGCTTGCAGCACCGCGTCAATGCCGCCGACCGCCAGCGCGATGCCGCCCACCTCGGCCTCTTGCTCGATGCGCGACAGGCTCAGCAAGTCTTCAATGATGGTGTTCAAACGATCGGCCTGCCGGGCGATGATCTGCAAAAACCGCTCGGCGTCCGGCGGATTGGCCATGGCGCCGTCGAGCAAGGTTTCGACAAAGCCCTTGATGGAAGCGATTGGCGTGCGCAATTCGTGCGAAACATTGGCGGCGAAGTCGCGCCGCAGGTTTTCCAGTTGCCGCAAACGCGAAACGTCGTTGAGCACGATGACCGCGCCGATCGAACGCCCCGCCGGATCGCGCAGCGCCGTGCCGTTGACTTGCAACACCCGATCGCGCGCTTGCCGCAAGATGATGTTGCCCTCCACCGGTTCGTCGCTCGTCAGCGCGGCGGCGACAAACCGCCGCAGGTCGGCGTTGCGAATGACTTCTTGCAGGCCGCGGCCCTCGATTTCCGCCGGGCCGGCCGACAGCAGACGCGCCGCCGCCGCGTTCACGCTGATCACGCGCTGCTCGCCGTCGACGGCCAAAACCGCCTCGACCATGCTCGTGAGTACCGCCTCTTGTTCGCTGTTGCGGCGATTGAGCGAGGCGATGCTGCGCTCAAGATTGTCGGCCAGGACATTGAAGGCGTCGGCCGTTTCGGCCAGCTCGCGATGGTCAGACAGTCGCAGCCGCTCGCTGAAATCGCCGGCGGCGAAACGCCGGGCCGCCTCCGCCAAACGCCCCAACGAACGGCCGATCGCCCGACTCAGCAGCCAACTCATCGCCAACGCCAGGGCCACGGTCAGCGGCGCACCAATCAGCCAGCGCGCCGGCGCGCCGTCGGTCAACCTGAGCATCAGCCCGATCGCCGCCAGCGAAACAACCAACAGCGCGAGCACGCGCGGAAAGAGATACCACACCAGCCTCTTCATGGGCATGGCCTATTCCTTGAAACGATAGCCGACTCCGCGGACGGTTTCGATGTATTCGCCCAGCGCGCCGAGCTTCTTTCGCAAACCGACCACCTGCACGTCGACCGATCGCTCCGTGACGGGATAATCGTCGCCCTTGACGGCATCGACAATCTGACTTCGCGAGAAGGCCCAACCGGGACGTTGAGCCAGAAAATGCAACAAGCGAAACTCCGTTAATGTCAAGGTCAGCGGCTGGCCGGCCGCCAGCACTTCATGCCGGCCTGGATGAATCACCAACTCGCGCACCTGAATGGCGGCGTCGGGGCCGGGCGGTTCGCTCTTGCGCCGCAGCACGGCTCGCACGCGGGCGATCAGCACCCGCGGGCTGAAAGGCTTGGTGATGTAGTCGTCGGCGCCCAGTTCCAGGCCGGCCACCATGTCGGCCTCTTCGCCTTTGGCGGTGAGCATGACAATCGGCAGATGCCTGGTGCGCGCGTCGTTCTTCAGCAGCTTGCAAACTTCCAGGCCATCGACATGGGGCAGCAGCAGGTCGAGCACGATCAGGTCGGGCGGGTTGGCCCGCGCTTCGCGCAGGGCGTCCTCGCCCGTGCCGACGCAGGTGACACGGTAGCCATCCTTGGACAGGTTGTATCGGATCAACTCCAACAGGTCTTCTTCATCGTCTACGACGAGAATGCGTTCTTTGGCCATCGAACCTCTGGCGAACGGATCAGGTAATCGTTGAGATGTCAGAGATACCATTTGGTTGTTAGAGTCCGGTTAGCGTTTTGTTTGCATTTGATCGGATGTTTTTGTCCGTCGCGGCCTGGGCGGACGATGCTTCTCGCCAGAAATTCATCCTCACGGCAACACCATTTCGAGCATCTCGCCCCACAAATGTTCGGCGGCGGCGCGGTCGCCGCGGTCGAGCGCGGTTTGGCCCTGCTCGCGAAGCATGGCCAGCGCGAAGATTGAGTCAAGCTGCCGCCGCGCGGCCTGCAACGCCCGCCGGGCCAGTTTCTCGCCGGCTTCGCGCAAGGTGTCTTTCTTCGCGCATTCACGCGCCACCAACCACAGACCGATCTGACGGGCCGCCGCGGTTCGCTGGCGAGAATTCGGCCGGCCATGAGCGGGCAAATCCTCCAGCGGCGTTTCGTCGGCCAACCTGACGAGCCGATCGACCGCCATCGCCGTCTCGCCATCGTCGCCGCTGGACAAGGCGGCCAACGCCGCGGCGATTTGCACCGAGAAATCACGCGGGCAATCACGGACGAGTTGTTTCAGGCGCGTGTCCGCGGCGGTTTGCGAGTCGGCCACCGCGGTGGCCGCCTTCAATACGCCGGCCAGCATGCTGGTCAGTTCGGCGTGCGACAGGTCTCGCGGCCGCACCAACAACACCAGGTCGATCGCCGGCTCGCCATCGCCCGGTTTGCCATCGGACGGCTTGCCAGCGCCCGGCATTCCGGCGGGCTGCAGGAGCGCATCCACCGCGCGCCGCAGGTTTTCCGGCTTGAGGCCTTCCAGCGCTTTGGACATACCCTGCTCGGCCTGCTGTTTGAGCCGGTCGCTCATGCCGTTATTCCAAGCCTCTGCCTGCGCGAATAATTCGGGACTGGCCAACAGATCGTTGTATAGTTTGGCCGCGTCGGCGGCGTAGCCAAGGTCGATCAATTGTTGGCCGATCGAACTATTTGTCTCAATTCGCTGATAGGCCGCGTAGCCAGGATCGTAATTCGAGTAATCGAGATCCTTGGCAATCTTGAGTACCAGCGAGCGAGCGTCTTCATCACGCCCGGCTTTGTGATAAATGCCCACCAGGCGTTTCAGGGGACTGTAACTGTAATTAAGTCCGATTTCCTGCTGATCGACGGTGCTCTCGTAAAGTTTTATGGCCAGATCGTTCAATTCGCCCCGATTCTCGAGTTCCTGCCCAGCCACCCAGCAGGCATACGTGGGCACAGGGGCGCCGCGATCGCCCAGAAGCTCGTCGATGCCCGCTCGGGCTTTGGCCGATTGTCCGCGTCGCGCTTCAATCAACGCCAAAAGCAGCTTGCCGGCGCTCCATTGCGGAAAGCGTTTCAGCCCGCCCTCGATGTCCGCCGCCAGAGGCTCAAGCTGATTGCGATTCGCGGCGCCGTCGAGAAACCGCGTGACGATACTATTAATACGTCCGTCGCCGCTGAACGAAATGCCGCCTGTGACGCCGCTCCACGGATCCGCCGGCGCGACTTCTCCTCGCGGAATGAGCGAGTCACGAGCATAATCAAACGCCTCCGGAGTGGTCCAAAACTTATTATTGTATATATACGAGACGAGTTCCGCGCGTTGGGTGGGAAACGCCTCCCAGGCCAGCTTAAAAAGCTTCATCGCCTGTGGCCGCTGGTTGTCGTTCTGCATCATGTTGTTGATGAGATTGGTGACGGTGTAATAATTGCCGACCGCTTTCAAATCGATCTCTTCCAGCAGCTTGACAAGCTCATCTTCTTTTTTGGCCTGGCGGAAAGCGTTTTGCACCCTGCTGTAGTTATTGGCGAAGAGCCGCGGCTCCTTTTTGATCGCCGCGCGATAACGCTCAACGGCCGCCGCCGCATCGCCCGCTTGCGATAGTTGCTCGGCCACCTGGTATTGCAGCCGCGCGTCGTCGGGCCGCGCGGCGGCCATTTGACGATACATTTCGACGCTCTTCTTACGGTCGCCGGCCGCTTGGTAATATTCCGCCAGCGTCTGGGTGATCTCGACGGAATGCGGCGAATTCAGGCGTTGCGCCTCCGCCCGCTCGATCAACTCCTTCAGCTTGCCGCCGCGGGCCAGCACGGCAATGGCCTGGCTGCGCGCGACGTCATCGGTCGTTTGGCCCATGTTGGGATTGCGCTGCCGGGCGGGAACGCGGCGCAGAATCTGGTGCGCCACCTGCGCGGCGATGTCCGACTTGTCTTGCGCCTGGTATTGCAGCATCAACGCCACCAGCGCGGCGCTACGGTTGCCCGCCTGGCGATGGGCGCGGGCCAGCACGGCCTCGGCCAGTTCGTGCATGCCCAATTGCCGCATCTGCCCTGCCAGTTCGACCTGCATTTCGGCGTCGAGCCGCAGGCCAAACAACCGTTCGGCCGCCTGCCTGGCCCGCTGGATATTGCCCGCACGCACCGCCACGCGCAGCGCCAGCAATTCGCGGCGTTGCATCGTGTTCTGATCGAGTGGCGTGATGGCGTCGGCCAGGGCCAAGGCGTCTTCGAGATCGCCGTTGGTTTCGCGCAATTCGGCCAGATCGAGCTTGAGGCCCAGGTCATCGGGCGCCAGTTCGCAGGCCCGGCTGAAATCGTCGATCGCCTCGCGCGGCAATTCCTCCCAGGATTGAACGTAGGCCAGCGCCAACCGCGGATAGATGCCCTCGGCCGGCGGCGCCTTGGCCGCCGCCGTTCGCAAATGAGCGGTAAGATCGCTCAGCAGATCGTCGCGTTTGTAAAGCTCGTAGGCTTCGCGCAGCAACAAGATGCCGCCAAAGTCGAAGTAATCATTCGGCATGGGAAAGGTGAGTTGCATCCCTTTCCGGTTGTTTTTGCCGAGCACCAGTTGATAGTAGTACGACGGTTGCGCGCTTGTCGAGCGGCGCGATGTGCCGGGCCGCGCGCTGGCCCGTTTTTGCCGTAGCGAATACGCCCAATAACGGTCATAGAGCCGCAAGATGTCGGCGTGCTGTTTGGCGTCGGCGCGGGCGCTCATCAGGCCGCACAGAGACTGCGCGACGTTCTGCACGTAATATTGGGCGGCGGTGTTCGCACTGCGGCCGGCCGGCTGCTTTGCCAGTTTGTCCAACAGGTCAAACGTGGTTTCCAAATCGCCGCGCTCGCCGGCCAGCGCCAACAGGCTGGCGATGGCCGTGGGCTGTTCCGCTTTCGCCAGCGCCTCGCGATAAACTTCCCGCTCTTCATCGACCCTTTTGGCGCGCCGCAGTTCCGTCGTCACGTTGTTGAGAACCATTTGCCCAAGATAGCCGGTCTCCTCAAACAGTTCCGGCCGCTTTTTTTGGATGTTGTGATAGGCGGTCAGCACAAGGTCGAGATCGCCGGCCGTCAGCGGTTCAACATGGTCGGCGCCGCCGTTGTTGCGCGCCGTCTGCGCGTTCGCCGCGACGCGGTGGCCGAGCGAGGCGAGATAGACCCATTGAGCAAGGGGGTCGCCGCCCGCCGCCAATCGTTTGGCGGCGGCGAAGATGCCGGGGTTGTCTTGCCGCACCTCTTGCAAGTAATACCAGTCCCAGCGCGCGCGTGTGATGCGATCGGCGTTGTTCGACTTCTCGGCCTCATCGAGGGAGGCTTGCCGCTCGGCCAAAAACGCATCCGACCGCTTTTCTCGCTCGGCAAAGGCCAACAGCCAGGCCAAGGCCGCCATGCGCGCTTGGCCAAAGTCGCCGGGAGTCCACGCGCGCGGTTGGCCCGCGTAATTCGGCTGCACCTGCAAACCAGTGGCGCTGCGAATCTGCTGGACGATTTGCGTGCGTGACTGCACGGGCAAAGATGGAGCGAAGAGTGAGACCTGCCTGGCCGCTCCGCCGGCCGGCTTGCGAGCTTCGCGGTTTTTGAACGCCTTGGCGGCGGCGTTGAGATCGTCGTCGTCAAGTCGCAAATCGAGCAACGCCTGGCAGCGGGCGGCCGCTTCTTGCGGTTTGTCGGCGGCCAGCAACGCCACCTCGTGATAGAGCGCTTCCCAATTGTTTGGCTGTTCGCGCAACAAGCGCTCAGTGATGGCCAGGGCCGTTTCGTTCTTGCCCGAGTTCATCAAGATCGCGATGGCCTTGAAAACGCGTTCCGGCTCTTCTTCCTTTTCCGTCAGGTGTTGCCAGATGGCGCCGGCTTCTTCCGTTTGGCCGGCGCGTGAAAGCAGGGTGGCCAGGCGTGTTTCCGCTTCGCGGCTGGGGGCCAGATGCGCCAATTGCCGCTGATACTTGGCGGCCTCGGCCACGTCGCCCTCGCTTTCGAGCAAGGTCGAAAGCTGCTGCAAGAGCTGCGTATCGTTGGGGTTTTGCGACAAGAGCCGGGCCAGTTCTTGCCCGGCCGTGCCGTAATCGCCGGCGGCGTGATACGCCTGCGCGACGCAGATGCTCAACTCGCGTGACTGCTTCGCCTCGCGGCGCAGGCGTTCGAGCCGTTCGAGCAGGCGATCGAACTGGTTGGTTTGCAGGTAGAGATCGGTCAATCGCGAAACAACGTCGAGCTTGGCCTCCAACTCGCCGGCCTTTTCAAACGCCCGCCAATAAAGCTCGATGGCTTCAGCGGTGCGAAAGCGTTCGGCCAGCGCCTTGGCCAGGGTAAGCAACACTTGCGGATCGCTGGCGTTGGCCCTGAGCGAGCGGCGCAGCGTTTCCAACCCCTCGTCGCTCTCGCCAAGCTGAAAGCACAGCTCGGCGAAGAACTCGTAATGTTCGGGGTTGCCCGGCGCGGCGGCCAGCAGGTCGCGGCCGGCGGCCAGGGCGGCGTCGCGGCGGCCCAGGCGCGCTTCGAGCTTGGCCACTTCGGTGAGATAAAGCGTGCGTTCGCGGCGGTCAATGGCCGCCAACTTGCGATACGTGTCGGCGGCCTCGAGCAGGTTGCCGCCGGCCTCTTCGATGCGCGCGGCCGCCGTCAACGCCGCGGTCGATTTGCCGTCGAGTGCCAGCGACTTGTTAATGGCGACGGTCGCCTGGGAATGCTGCCGGGCGGCTTCCAGCAAGCGGGCCAGCCGATACCAGCCCGCCGCGTTGGCCTTGGCCGGCTCTTCAAGCTGTTTCGCCAAGTCGTCGATTTCGGCCGAGAGCCGTTCGGCCGACTCGTATGTTTTGATTTGTCCGCGCAGCACTTCCTCGCGCTCTTCGTCGTTTTCGGCCAACTTGGCGGCCTGATCGAGCTCGCCCAGTGCCGCGTCGTACTGCTGATTCTGCGTGAGCAGATCGGCGTATTGAAGCTGCCGAGCGAAATCGTCGTTTTCCAGGGCGCAAGCTTCGCCCATCGTTTTGACCGCATCCTGCAAATAGCCGAAGCCCGCCAGCACCTCGGCCAACCGCGCGAGGTTTTTGGCGTTGCGGTTTTTTCCCTCGGCGATGGCCCGCCAGGTGGCGAGGGCTTCTGCCGAGCGTTTCAGGGTGTGCAGGTATTCGCCCAGGTATTCACGATACTGCGGCGACTCAGGATCGAGCTTGCTCGCCCGGCGGTAGTATTCCAACGCCTCGTCGGACATGTTGGCGTGGCGGAGCAGGTCGGCCACCTGCGTGGCGGCCAGCGGGTCTTGGGGCCGTGCCGCAGCCAGCCGCCGCCAAACGTCGGCCGCGGCTTGTTTGCGCGCCGCCTCCGGGCGCGATTTGTCGCGCAAAATGAGCTGCCCCCATTCGCGCAAATAATCGGGATTATTCGGATCGCTCTTGTCGAGCGCTTCATATTGCGCAATCGCCTCGGGCCAGCGCTGATCGAAAATCAACTGTTCGATAAATGTCAGCCGCAACTCTTTGCGCGAGGGGGCGAGCTTGATCGCTTTTTCAAGCCATGTTTGCGCCTCTGGCACGCGCCCCTGCGCGGCCAGCGTATGGGCCAGCCGGGCCATGGCATCGACGTCGTCGCCATGCTTATCCAACCAACTGGCATAGTACTTGGCCAGACCGGCCTGATCGTCGTTGCGCAAGAAAGCCTCTTCAATGCGGCGGCGGACCTCGCGATAAAGCCAACTATCGAGGTTCAGATCGGCCAGCATCTTTTCAAAATCCGCCAGCGCTTGTTCTGTTTGGCCGAGCTTCAATTCCAATTCGCCCGCCTCCATGCGAAACAGCGACTGCCGATAGCGGTCTTTGCTGTTTTGAGCGAGCTTTTTATATCTCGTCAGCGCCTCGGCGTGCTCGCCTTCTTCGGCCAACGTGGAGGCGATTTGTTCTTGCACGCGCGCGTCGTTGGGAAAGAGTTTTTCCAGCCGCGACCAAACGGCCAGCGCCTGCTCGTTGCGTTGCGCGCGCTGATAGACGCGCCCCAGGGCCTGAAAGACATCGAGCAGTTCGGCCGGCGGCGGCTTGCGCTCGATGGCTCGTTCCAAAGCCGCGGCGGCGGCTTCCGGCTGGCCGACCAGCACCAGCGACTGGCCCAGGTAATACGACGCCAGGTAGTTTTTCGCTCCGGCCTTTTCGGCCTGTTGAAATGCGGCCACCGCGGCGGCATCGTGGCCGCGTTGCGACTCAAGCAGACCCACGATCATCCAGGCCGCGGCGTCGGCGGCATTGGCCGTGGTTCGCTCCTGGAACTTTTCGACCAAGGCGTCGATGCCGCCCCGTTCGACGTGATAGCCATAGATGCGATCGAGCGCGGTGCCGCGCCGTGGATTTTTTTCCAGCACCAGGAGAAAACGCTCCATGATCTTTCGATCGCGTTCTTCATCGGCGTCGGCCGCGGGTGGAGCTTCGCCGGCGGGCTTTTGGGAAGCGTCGGCGCGTTTCGCCGCGCGTGTCGCGGCGGCGGTTTTTTTCCCGGCCGGCGATTTCGCGGGCGCTTGGGCGAGAGTGGGGCCCTTGCCTGCCAGGGCGATCAGCAGCATCACCACCGTAACGACTCCGTAGGCGGCGCCCTCGCCGGCGTTCCGCGAATCGCGAAGCGGCGTAAATTCAGAGGCTGTCCGAAAACGCCGGAGGATGGCCTTCCCAGGCCGTCCCGTTATGATGCGGCCTACACGGTTCTTCATCGCGATGATCTCCGCTTCTCGGTCTGGAGGTGATTACCCCGTCCACGAACGGTTTCACGGTAGACCGAACGGCGGCAACTGTCAATCAACCGCACTGTCAATCAACGGCGTGGCCTGGATCATCCTCCGGGGGTTCAAATTCAAACGGGAAACTCTCGGCGTCGATGGGCCGGTCGCGTAGCACATGGAATGCGCATTGTCCGTCCCCGTTTTGTAGGCGCTGCTTGCGAACGACCTGGCATCCCAACAACCGGGAGAGCGTGGCCACCGTCGTGCTGCACAGGCGCGGTTCGCTGAGCGCGACATTATGAAACGGGCAATTCCGCTCGACCAAAACCAGGTTGCCGTCCGCTTCTTCGACAGAACTAAACGGATCCTCCGCCAGATAGAAGCCGCGCAGGAGCTCAATGCGCTCTTCGAGTGGCTTGCCCGCGAGCCGATCTTTCCACGCCGCGACCTGCGCGTCGACAATCGCCGCCAGCGTCGTTTTCAAAGCGTCCTCGCCATGCACCGAGGCGACGGCGTTGAGCAACGCGATCGCGAGGGCGTCATAGCGTTTGGGAAAGAGATGATCTCCCGCCGCGTCGGTCAAGCGATAAATCGTCACCGGGCGGCCCGCACGGCCTGCTTGCGAACGATCCGTTTGACCGGCGATCCACCCCTGGCTTTCGAGGTTGAGCACATGGCGCCGCGCGGCTTCGTCAGTCACCCCCAGCATTTGCGCCAACTCCGCGATCGTCGCGCAGCCCGACGTTTTTAAGCGTTGCAGAATCTCGCGCTGAGCGCGGGAAGCGATTTTGGAAAGCTGGGTATTACTCATGTCGTGTGCCGATGCAATGGCCCGACTTCTCACGAAGTCGGCTACGGGCCGGGAGGCGCCCTCTCAAGTTCATGTTTTTCAAGGGTTTCAAAGTTGACAGTTTGGCACTCGTAGCCCCCGCCTTCGCAATGGCCGGACTCCGGCTTGCCAACGTGTTTGTTGAAGATGCCCTCGGCTTGCCCGAGGGAGTTTTCACGTTGGTCGTTTAGTGTAGACAGCCAACGTGAATCTCCACCCGGCAAGCGGGTGGCATCAACGGTTCAACGCCGCCACGACGAAACGAAGTAACAACGGTCAACCCTTCATCTTGCGATTTGAGGCGGTGTCGGCCGGTGAATAATGCGCGCTAAAAAGGACATCCTCCGTGAGTTTTTGTGGCCTCCACGTGAGTATATCAGATTTTCATAAATCACCATTGGAAAATTTGCCGATATGGCTAAAATCGCCACGCGTCTGGCCTTCCTCTCCCTTTCTTTTCTCTCAGGAGCTTCGTTTCATGGACGTTTTTCCTGTTTTCCGATCTCAACGAGCGGCGTCTTTCGCTATTTTCACATGTCTGTGCATGCTGTGCAGTTTAGTTGTGATACTCGGCTGTCGCAACGCGCGGCCTTTTGGTTTCGCTCATGCGCACCCTCATTCTCTGCACGGGGCGCCACACGGGTTTTTGTCGGCGACGCGCGTCGCTCAGCAGGTGGAGCATGGAAAGCGGATCTATGGAAAATACTGTGCGGACTGTCACGGTGACGCTGGCCAAGGGAACGATATGGCGCCTGCCGTCGTGGGCGAGGGGGCATTTCCATTGCAGCCACGCCGGGGTTCCAAACGCACGGTAATGTTCCGAACGGCGATGGACATTGCCTCTTTTGTGACTCAAGCGATGCCTCCCGACGAGGAAGCGCGCGCCGAACTTCGCCAGCAAGATTACTGGGCCGTTTTGGCGTTCGCCTTGAAAGCCAACGGAATCGAACTTTCCGAACCGGTGGGACCGGACAATGCCGCCCAGATTGTATTGCACCCTTAACCATGCCGTTTTCCGTGTGGTTAGGCGCTCTTAGGCGATGCCCAAGTTCCGGCAACTCTCCTCGTAGCTCTTTTCCAGCTCTAATGGCACGGCGAGATCGTCGGCCAACCAGAGCGGCATGGTGGGTAGGAGTCGTTCGATCGACAATGGTTCAAACCAGGTTTCCAATTTCCAGTCGCCCTCTTGCTTTGTGACGCGGCACGCCGCCGTATAAAGTGGCTCCGCAACGGAGTTCGGATCGTCGCGATTGAGCATTTCCAGCAATTCGCGATACAGATTCGTGGCGCGTGTGGTGACAATATCGACGATGACGACCGACACTCTCTCGCGCAGCAATCCGGCGCACTTGGCCACGAACGCGCGGCGGCTTTCCGGGCGGTCTTTGTTCGCCGGACTGACAAGCTCCACTGCGGCGACCAGGCGGGCGCCTCGGCGTCCGTCGTAGATTTCCACTTCATAGACGTCTTGCGCGGGAAGGTCGCAAGCCGCCACAAGCGTCGGCCGCGGCGGCGCCCAAACCGCCGTCGCCACGCCGCCATTGCCCTCGCTGGTGGG
>DASVGM010000263.1:0-6254 GCA_036379555.1 Pirellulales bacterium
CACGGCCGCTGCCGCGAGCGGATAATCAGGCCCTGCGCCGTGCCGCACTTCATAGCTGGCGTTGAGCACGCCGGCGGCCGGCGGCAGAATGATGTGCGTGAGCAACTGGTTTGGCGCCAGCACATGCTCGCGCTGGCCTTCGTGCCTCGGCGTGCGGAAAAACTCGGCGATCGGCACGAGTATTTCGTCTTCGGCACCGGGGCCGGCCACGCGCAGCGTCGCGCCCAAAGCCACCAGCGCGGGTGCGGTGCGCGAGGCATGAACAAACTTGGCCGCCGTATCATTGCCAAAAATGGCGTGATACCGGCTATCGCCCTCGACGACCAACTTGCCGCGGTTGGCAAGCAGGCCGTAGCCATTGCGGTAATACCAGCAGCGCGGCCGCTGGCAAAGCTCGCCGCCAATGGTGCCTTGGCCTTGCAACTGCATGGCATTGATGCCGCGAATCGCCTGCTTGACGGCCGGGTAAGCCTCCAGCTCGGGCGCTTCAAGCACGTCGTCGAGCGTGGTCGTGGCGCCGACCGTCACGGCCAGCGAATCGGCCGAAACACCGCGCAACGAACGCACCTCCATGATGTTCACCACGCGGTCAGGCGTGACGAGCATCTTTTTCATCAAGGGCACCAGGTCGGTGCCGCCGGCCAGAATCTCGCTCTGGCCCGGCTCGCCGGACAACAACTCCAGCACGTCGGCCTCGCACGCGGGCGAGGCAAAATCAAACGCTTTCATCAGGCCTTGGCTCCTTTCTGGATGGCATCCAACACTCGCTTGGGCGTGAGCGGCAACACCGGCACGCGCACACCCAAGGCATTGCAAACGGCGTTCGAGATGGCCGCGCCGGGACTAATCACCGGCGGCTCGCCCAGCCCGACCACGCCACGCTGGTATTCACTTTCGGGCTGCCAAATATCAACCACAATCTCACCCACGTCGCCCAGCCGCGGCAGTTTGTAGTCAGAAAGTTCGCAGTTGAGAAACGCGCCCGTCTGCTCGTCCATGATGCGTTCTTCAAACAACGCGTAGGCGATGCCCATGATCAAAGCACCGTACATCTGGCTCTTGGCCGTCTTGGGGTTGATGACCAGGCCCATATCTTGCACGGCCACGAACGTCTTCATTTTCACCACGCCGGTGCGGCGATCGACGGCCACTTCCGCCATTTGTACGCCGCCCACCTGCGAACTGGAGAGCGGGCTGTCTTTGATCTTGGAAGGATCGTACTTGCCGGTCGCTTCCAGCGCGTTCATGCCCAATAAGCGGCAAGCTTCCTGCCAGGAGAGGCTCTTCCTGTCACCGCCTCGCACCTGAATGCGGCCTGCTTTGGCCTCCAGCTTATCGGCATCGACGCCGAGTTTCTTGGCGGCCAGATCAAAGATTATCTCGACGGCCTCTTGCGATGCCCGGCGGCTGGCTTCGCTCACGCTGCCCACCGTGATGCTGCCGCCGGAGGGGTTCGCCTCGGTAAAAGACGAGTTGCCGATGTTGACCTTCACGCCCGAAATCGGCAGGCCGAAGGTCTCGGCAATGACGGTGGCGATCACCGTGCGCGTGCCGGTGCCAAGGTCTTGGCTGGCCAGATAAGCCTCGACCGCGCCATCGGGATGAACCTTGACGGTGCAGCCGCACTTGACGGCGCCGCCGCCCCATGTGTGCAGCGACATGCCGAGGCCGGTCACCACGTCGCCCTTGGCCTTGCCTTTGCCGTGCGCGTGCCATTTGGCCTTCCAGTCCATCAATTCGGCGGCACGCTTCATCTGCTGCTCATAGGTATCGGCCATGCTCTTGCCCATCTTCTTGGGCGTGGCATTGACGAGGTTCTTCATGAACACGTCATAACTATCCAGACCGAGCTTGGCCGCGACGTCGTCCAGGGCCGTCAGGCTCAGGGCCGCGGCCTGCGGATGGTTGGGCGCTCGCCAGGCGCGGTCGGGGCCGCAATTGGTGATGATGGAGGTTTGCTTGCGGCGATAGTTCTTGGGCAACAGCACATAAGGCACGTTCTTCAACTGCACGCCGCCGGGCTTGGCGCCGGCCGTACCCCAATGGCTTGAATCCCAACAGGTGACGTAGCCTTCCTTGTCGGCGCCGACGCGCACTTTCATAAAGCCCGAAGGCCGGCAACCGGCGACTTTAAGCTCCTGATCGCGGTCGAGCATCAGTTTGACCGGGCGACCGGTTTCTTTGGCCAGCTTGGCGCAGGCGACGCCCCAAGTATCCGCGGCAAACTTGCTGCCGAAGCCGCCGCCGATGAAGTTGCAAATCACGGTCACGTCGCTGGCCGGAATCTCCAGCCCCGTGCCGAACTGTGGCGGCGTGCCCGACACGTTTTGCGTGGAAAGATAGGCGATCAGCTTGTCGCCGTCCCAATGGCAAGTCGTGCCATGAGGCTCCAGACAGCAGTGCGTGATGACCGAAATGCCGTAGTCGCCTTCGACCACCGCGGCGGCTGTTTTGAATTGCCGCTCCAACTCGGCGACGTTGAACTCATCTTCATCAACGTCGTCTTCGGCCTCCATTGCGACGGCGATTTCATCGCCGGCGCCTTTGGTGCGTTTGGCTTTTTCAGCGGCTTCGAGATCGCCGTCGTCGACGAAAACCTCAAGCACTTCGTATTCGACCTCGATCTTTTCCAGCGCGGCGGCCGCGGCGGCTTCGGTTTCGGCCGCCACGACGGCGATCTCATCGCCCTGCCACAGCACTTCGTCGTCTTCCTTTTTCAAGGCCATGACGGCATGCACGCGATCGGCTTTCTTGGCGGCGTCGAGCTTGATCGAGCGGATTTTGCAGTGGGCATGCGGGCAGCCAAGAATCTTGGCGAAGAGCATCCCTTTGAGATTGATGTCGTAGGTGTATTTGGCGGCGCCGGTGGCTTTTTCGAGACCGTCAATGCGGTCATGCTCTTTGCCGACGACGGCGGCTTCACCATATTTTGGCCAGTTATAGGCAACCATTATTTGCCTCCTTTCACGACGTCGATGGCGGCTTGGATCACATTGGCGTAAGTGCCACAGCGGCAGATGTTGCCGTTGAGGCCCTGGCGAATGTCTTGTTCGCTCGCCTGGGGGTTTTTGTCTAAAAACGCTCGCACAGCCACGACAAAACCAGGCGTGCAAAAGCCGCACTGCATGGCGTCGTGCTTCACAAAAGCGACCGGCACGGCGTCGGGCTTCGATCCGCCCAGGCTTTCGACCGTTTGAACTCGCTTGCCGACGCACTGCATGGCCAGTTTGGTGTTGGCGCTGATCGGCTTGCCGTCCATGATGACGGTGCAGGCGCCGCTCGATTCGTCGATGCTAACGGGCTTGGCACCGGTCAGATCGAGCTGATAACGCAGCACATCGAGCAAGGTGGAGCGGGTTTCCACCTCAACCTCGTGGCTTTTGCCATTGACGGTGAGCTTGATTCTGCTCGTGCCCGCGCCGCTGGCGATTTTCGTTTTTGCTTCATCGGCGGCTTCGACGACGCCGGTGCCGGTAGCGATTGCGGTGGCGGCGGCAGCCGCGCCGGAGCCTCGCAGAAAGGAACGGCGGCTGAACGAAGAGTCGAGCCGCTCGTCCTGTGTGTAATCCTTCATTGGAAGGCAATCTCCAGAGAAGTCGTGATGCACGTTTACGCCCTACGGTGGCCGATTGTAACCGTTCGCCCGCCGGAAGCAAGCGCCTTAGGCCGCCCCTGAGCCGGTTGCGCGGTTCGGACAGCCGCGGTGATGATGATGATGATGTCCGGCGCGGTCAACATGGCGGGGGGTGAAATGGCCGGAAAATAAACGCGGCGGATGGCGAAAATTAGCTCTTGCCAGAACGCCCCGGTGTGCTTAGGTTGATCGGCATGCCGTTCGCTTCCACCGCGCCCCAACGCCAATTGAAAAGTGTGGCTTTGCGCTACTGTCATGCGCTGGCCTCGCCCAGTGGCCGCGCGCGCCCGGTGGTTCGGCCGCCTGAGCCTGTTCAAGCCGATCGGGCGGCCGTCTCGGCGACGCGCGGCAGTGCCTTTCGGCGTCATGAAAAGCTGGCCCGACTGGAGGCGGCGCTGTTCGCCGCCGGCGAACCGCTGAATGCGCGAAAAATTGCTCTGGTCGCCGGCTTGGCGGATGCCACCGAAGCGCGTACACTAATCGGCCAACTGAATGTTTTTTACGATACGCAAGGGAGCGCCTTCCGGGTGGAGCAAGTGGCCGGCGGTTATCAGATATTGACGCGCGCGAAATTTGGCGGCTGGCTGCGGCGACTGCGGCAGGCGCCGGTGGAAACGCGCTTGTCCGCCCCTGCGGCGGAAACCTTGGCGGTGGTGGCCTACCGGCAACCGGTCGAGCGCTCCCAGATCGAAGCGATTCGCGGCGTACAGTGTGGCGAGATGCTGCGGCAGTTGATGGACCGCAACCTGGTGCGGATTGTCGGCCGCTCGCCGGAGCTGGGACGCCCTTTTTTGTATGGCACAACACGGCGGTTTTTGCAGTGGTCCGGCCTGCGCAGCCTGGATGAACTGCCCCGCTCTGAAACGCTGCGACGCGGATCACCTGACGAAAACACGCCGGCTAACGAAACAAAGTCCGCCGCGCGGCGGAATGACGAACTGAACCCGAGGAATGATTTAAACGAGGAGTCTGAAGTGAAGATTGTAGCCCATCTGGAATCGGCAGTGCTTGAACCGTGGACCGCTGACGTTGCCAACCTGAGTGCGTTGCCGCTGGGCTTGCGGCCGCTCGCCCCCCCGACGGCTCAAGCCGACGAAGACGTTGATGTCGATGACGAAGACTTCGACGATGATGATGATGACGACGATGACTACGATGACGACGACGATGACGATCTCGACGACGACGAAGACGACGAAGAAGACCTCGAAGATGAGGAGTGGGAGGAGGTTGACGACGACGATGATTGGGACGACGAAGAAGAAGACGACGACGATGAGAACTGGGACGACGACGACGACGACGATGAAGATGACGACGACGACGATTGGGACGATGAATGAAAAACTCTCTGTTTGATCTCAGCGGCCGAGTGGCGTTGGTTACCGGGGGCAGCAAGGGTCTGGGGTTGGCCATGGCGCGCGGCTTTGCCGAGGCGGGCGCCGACGTGATCGTTAGCAGCCGGCACGAGAACGACTTGCAGGTGGCCGTGGCCCAGATCAAGGAGGGGGCCGGCGTCAAAGCGGAATACGTCGTGGCGGACATGACCGAACGCCGCGACGTGGCGCGACTGGCTGAAACGTCGTTGGCCTTGTGCGGTCGCGTCGACATTTTGGTGAACAATGCCGGAACGAACATTACGCAGGCCATCGATGAGATACGCGACGAAGACTGGGATCGTCTGATCGAGTTGAATTTGACGAGTTGCATGGCGCTGTGCCGCGCCTTGGCGCCGCAAATGAAGCAACGGCGCTGGGGCCGCATCATCCACATCTCGTCGATCATGGGCTTGGCGTCGAAGGAGCGGCGGAACATTTACTCCGCCACGAAATCGGCCTTGCTGGGTCTGGCGCGGGCCAGCGCCCTTGATCTGGGCGAGTATAACATCACCGTCAACTGCATCGCTCCGGGGCCCTTCTTGACCGACCTGCCCGGCGGCATGCTCAGCGACGCCGAGAAGCAGGTTTTTGCCGACCGTACGGCTTTGGGCCGCTGGGGCCGGCCGCGCGAAATGGCCGGGCCCGCTCTGCTGTTGGCCAGCGAGGCCGGCAGTTACATTACCGGCTCGGTGCTGGTGGTCGATGGCGGCACACTGGTGAAGACGTTTTAGTTCACGCGCCGCCGGGCAAAAACTGGTAGCCGCGTTGCAGCCAGCGGAAATAAAGCGCGCCGGCAAATTGCTGGATGCGCTGCCGCTGGTGAGCGTCGAGCGCGCCGGTCCAACTGTCGATTTGCTGCACCGCCAGCGTGGGCGTGCGCGGCATGAATGCCGCCAGTCGCTCGTCGGCGTGGCGCCGCCAAACCGGCCAATAGAGCACGTCATCCAACTGCTCATCCACAAAAGCCGTGCGGTCAGGCTCACTGAGGCTGGCGTAGCGGTCGGCCCTTTCTAAAATCCAAATCCGCGCCAATTCGCGCAAGTTTTCCACGCACCGCCGCCGGGGTTGCTCGTCGAGCGCGGCCAAATCGCTTTGCCAGTCGTATCCCTGACGCAAATCTTCCGCCACGCGCCTGGCCAGCCGCAGCTTGGCCGATGTAAACTGGCCGTGAACGTCGCGCTCACAAAGCCACTGCAAAAGTTGTGCGTGGTTGAGTTCCACGGCGAACTGCGTTGGCCGCA
>DASVGM010000264.1:0-6722 GCA_036379555.1 Pirellulales bacterium
ACAAGCTTACGGCCTTGTCCAAACTTAGTATTCGGGTTCGACGCGGCTGGAGGATGGGCCTCCTGGCCCGTCACGATCGATTGGTGACGGGCTAGGAAGCCCATCCTACACGGCGTCCACACCGCAGCACCCAAAGATTTAGCGTGGACAAGGCCATTGTCCAATGACCGTACTCGCTCGACAGCGGCCTTGCCGCAATGTAGGCTGGTAAGCATCCACAACCCGGTTCCGCCGAGGGCGCCGAACCGCCCGCCATCCTTACCCACCCAAGCGCCCATGCTTCACCTACAGAGAATGCCCCTGGCGTCATGCCTGCCGCCGCTGGCGGCGATCGCCATCGCCTACGCCGCCATCGTCTTCGGCGCCGGCGCTGATGCGGCCACCGGCACCGATCAAACATCCAAGCCGCCGGCCGAGGCCCTGGCCGCTCTCAAAACGCCTGACAACCTCGTGGTCGAGCAAGTGCTCACCGAGCCTGATGTTCGTCAACCGCTGTTCATCGACTTCGATGAACGCGGCAGGCTCTGGGTGGTGCAATACCTGCAATATCCCTTTCCCGCCGGGCTGAAAATCCTCAGCGAAGACAAGTTCCTGCGCGCCACTTACGACAAAGTGCCGCCGCCGCCGCCCAACCACTTTCGCGGGGCCGATAAGATCACCATTCACGAAGACAGCGACGGCGACGGCAAGTTCGACAAGCAGAAGACCTTTCTCGAAGGGATGAATATTGTCACCAGTTTCGCCCGTGGACGCGGCGGCGTGTGGGTGCTCAATCCGCCGTACCTCTTGTTCTATCCCGATCGCGATGGCGACGACGTGCCCGACGGCGACCCGGAAGTTCATCTGCAAGGTTTTGGCCTGGAAGACACGCATTCGTGCGCGAGCAATTTGCATTGGGGCCCCGATGGCTGGCTTTACGCCTGCCAAGGAAGCACTGTCAGCGGTGATGTCCTGCGGCCGGGTATCGACAAAAAGCCCGTTCACTCGATGGGCCAACTCATCTGGCGTTATCACCCCGAACAACGCAAGTATGAAATCTTCGCCGAAGGGGGCGGCAACGCCTTCGGCCTGGAAATCGACAGCGCCGGCCGCGTTTATTCGGGCTACAACGGCGGCGACACGCGCGGCTTTCATTACGTTCAAGGGGGCTATTTCTTAAAGGGCTTCAGCAAGCACGGGCCACTTTCCAATCCCTATGCCTTCGGCTATTTCCCGGCCATGAAAAATGCCAAGGTGCCGCGGTTCACGCACGACTTCATTATTTATGAAGGCGCGGCTCTGCCGGCTGAGTATCAAGGCCGGCTGTTCGCCGTCGCACCGCTGCAAAGCCAGGTGGTCATGAGCAAGCTAAAGCCCGATGGTTCAACCTTCAAGACCGAAGACGTGGGGCATGGCATCACGTCGAGCGACGATTGGTTTCGTCCGGTGCAGATCACCGTGGGGCCTGACGGCGCGATTTATGTGTGCGACATGTACGAAGCCCAGATCGCCCATCTGCGGCACCATGAAGGCAAGATCGACACCTCCACCGGCCGCATCTATCGCCTCCGCGCGAAAGACGCGCGGCCGCTCGCGCCGTTCGACTTGGCCAAGCTTTCCAATTCCGAGTTGCTCGCTCAGCTTAAGCATCCGAATAAATGGTTCCGGCAAACGGCCCAGCGGTTGATCGCCGATCGCAAAGACGCGTCTCTCGCCGCCGAGCTGCGGAAATCACTGGAGGGCGACAGCGGCCAGTTCGCGCTGGAGTCGCTCTGGGCGCTCAACGGCAGCGGACGTTTTGACGACTCGGTGGCGATGATCGGGCTAAGCCATCCTAATCCGTTGGTGCGTCAATGGACGGCGCGTTTGCTGGGCGATGCGGGCGCCGTCTCCACGGAGTTGGCGTCGCGATTGTCGCAGCTTGCCCACGCGGAGCCGGAGGTCGGCGTGCGCAGCCAACTCGCCTGTTCCGCCCGCCGCTTGCCGGCCGCGCAGGCGCTGCCGATCGTGCGGGGCCTGCTGGCCCGCAGTGAAGATGTGGACGACGTCCACCTGCCGCTGTTGTTGTGGTGGGCCATCGAAAGCAAGACAGCCGGCGACCGCGACGCGGTGCTCAGTTTGTTTAGCGAGGCCGAAGTTTGGCAATTTGCCGTCGTCAAAAAGCATCTCTTGCATCGCTTGATGCGCCGCTATGCCGCCGCCGGCACGCGCAAAGACCTGGTGACCTGCGCCACGCTGCTCAACCTGGCGCCGGGCGACGAACAACGCAAAGCATTGATGAACGGCTTTGAAGAAGCGTTTCACGGCCGGCCGTTGGCGGGCTTGCCTGACGAACTGGTGCAGGCCATGAGCAAGTTCGGCGGACAATCGCTCACCCTGTCGTTGCGTCAAGGCAAGCCGGAGGCGGTGGCGGAAGCCCTGGCTGTCATCGCCGATGCCAAAGCCGACGCGGGCCGGCGTGCGCAGTTCATTCAGATCTTTGGTGAAGTGCGCCAGCCGCGATCGGTGCCGGTGTTGTTGGAACTGGTACACAATACGTCCGACGATGGTTTGCGTGTGGCCGCGCTGGCGGCGCTGGAAAAATACGACGCGCCGGAAATCGCCCTCGAAGTCTTGTCCGGCTATCCGCAATGGACCGATGACGTGCGCAGCGTGGCGCAAACCCTGCTCGCCAGCCGCAAAGGTTGGACGCTCGCGCTGCTCGAAGCGATCGAGGCCGGCAAGATCGACGCCGCCACCATACCGCGCGACGTGGCCCGCAAGTTCAGCGTGCATCGTGACTCACGCATCGCCGCGCTCGTGCAAAAGCAATTCGGCAACATCGACGGCGCCACCACCGAGCAAATGCGGGAGCAAATCGACCGGCTTTCGGGTACCATCCGCGACGGTTCGGGCACGCCTTACGCCGGCAAGAAACTATTCACGGCCAATTGCGCCAAGTGTCATACGCTGTTTGGCCAAGGCGGCCAGATCGGTCCCGACCTGACCAGCTACAAACGCGACGACGTGGCGAACATGCTCGCCAACATCGTCAACCCCAGCGCCGAAGTGCGTGAAGGTTTTGAAACCTACCAGGTGCTGACGGACGATGGCCGCGTGGTCAGCGGTTTTTTGGTCGATCGCGACAACCAGGTTATCGTCTTGCGCGGCGCCGACGGGCAAACCGTCTCGCTCGCCCAGAATGAAATTGAAGATATGGCGGCGCAGCGCAAGTCGCTCATGCCGGAGGGTTTGCTCGATAAGTTCGGCGCCCAGGAGGTCCGCGATTTATTCGCCTACTTGCGCAGCACGCAGCCTTTGAACGATTAAATTCTTTGGGAACACTAATGTCCAACTTCCGTATCGGCGTTCCCAGTAAGGGGCGTCTGGCTGAACTGGCGGCTGATTTGTTGAAAGAGGCCGGCTTGAGTTTTCGCCGCACCGACCGCAGTTTGTTCGCGCGCTGCCGCGATATGCCGATCGACGTCACCTTTTTGCGCAGCGAAGATATTCCGGTGCTCTGCGCCGAGGGGGCGATCGACATGGGCATCACCGGCAGCGACCTGATCGCCGAACGCGGCGCCGACGTGGTCGAGCGGCTTGAGTTGGGCGTCGGCCATTGCCGCCTGGCGGTTTGCGTGCCCGAAGACAGCGCCATCCAGACTCCCGCCGAACTGAACGACTGCCGCATCGCGACAAGTTTTCCGCACAATACGCGGGAGTATTTGGGTCGGCACGGCGCCGCGGCGCATCTGGTGGTGTTGTCCGGCTCGGTCGAAGTGATGATCGCGCTCGGCGTGGCGGAGGCGATCGTCGATCTGGTGGAGACCGGCAGCACGCTGGCGGCGAATCAACTGCGCATTCTCGACGAGATCGGCCGCTACCAAACGGTGTTGATCCAAGGGCGAAATTGCCGCCAGCCTGATGTGGCCGACCGCGTCGTCCGCCGCCTGCAAGGCGTGGTCATCGCGCGAAGTTGGTCGCTCTTGGAGTACAACGTACCGCGAGCGAAGCTTGCGGAGGCGGAAAAGGTCACGCCCGGTTTTAATTCGCCCACCATCAGTTCCTTGGAAGACCGCGACTGGTGCGCCATTCGTGTGATGGTGAAACGCGGCGAGGTGATCGGCATCATGGAGCGGTTGGAAGCCATCGGCGCCAGCGCCATTTTGGAGACGCAGATCAACAACTGCCGGCTCTAGCCCTTAACCAAGCATAGCCAGCAGGTCTTTTAGCGAGGTGCCGGAAACAACTTGAAACTCCCGGCCGTTCCGTGTGGTCGCCTCTTAACTCGCTTTCATGGCTGCCGTCTCCGCTTCGCGATCAGGTGGAGGCCGACGCGATTCGCGATGGCATCGCAACTTCCTTTTGGTGGCGGTCGCGGGTACGATAAACGCGGTTCATCCAGTGTACTCGCCAACCCATGCGGAGCCGCTTGCCATGCTCGTTCGTTCGCCTCTGTCGCTCGTGATGATGCTCTTGACCGCCGGCTTGCTGCCCGCGGCGGAGCCGCCAGGAAATCCAATCTACGATCAACCCCTGGCCGCCGCCGCCGATCCGGACTTCGCCATCCAAGGCGAGTACGCCGGCCAACTCGATACCGGGCTGGGGCCGATCAAAACCGGCGCCCGCGTGATCGCCTTGGGCAACGGCACGTTTCATACGGTGCTTTACTTGGGCGGCCTGCCCGGCGAAGGCTGGAATAAAGAGGTCTACGAAGGCGACGGCGTAATGAAAGACGGCGCGGCGGTGTTCCAACAGCCGCAAGGTTCGGGCCGCATTCAAAACGGCACGCTCACCATGACCACCAGTGAAGGCGACGTGGTGGGCACGCTCTCGCGCACCGAGCGAAAAAGCCCGACGCTGGGCCAAAAACCGCCCGAGGGCGCCGTCGTACTCTTTGATGGCAAAAGCGCCGCCGCCTTTGACAACGCGCGCATCACCGACGACGGCCTGCTGATTCCGCCCGCCACCAGCCGGCAAAAGTTCGCAAGCTGCCAACTGCATTTGGAGTTTCGCACGCCGTACATGCCGCAGGCGCGCGACCAAGGCCGCGGCAATAGCGGTTGCTATTTGCAAGGCCGCTACGAGGTGCAAATCCTCGATTCCTTCGGCCTGGCCGGTAAGAACAACGAGTGCGGCGGCATCTATTCCGTGAAGGATCCCGACAGCAACTTATGCTATCCGCCGCTGACCTGGCAGACCTACGACATCGACTACACGACCGCCGACTATGACGCCTCGGGCAAGAAGCTGAAAAACGCCCGGATGACCGTGCGGCACAATGGAGTGGTGATCCATGAGAACGTCGAACTGCCGCGCGCCACCACCGCCGCGCCCGTGGCCGAGGGGCCGGAGAAAGGCCCGCTCTATCTGCAAGATCACGGCAACCCCGTGCGGTTTCGGAATATCTGGATCGTGGAAAAATCGGGAGGCTGATAGCGCCTTGTCCAGGCTTCATCTTAGGGTTCGACGCGACTGGAGGATGGGCATCCTGGCCCGTCACGTTCGATTGGTGACGGGCTAGGAAGCCCATCCTACACGGCAACCGCCCCGCCGCACTCGAAAACTTAGCGTGGACAAAGCAGTAGGCCGTCTCCGTGCGACGTTCGCGGCTTCGGACGGCCTGGCACGCCGCCCCACAAGTAGATGCAACACCATGTCCATTCTTTTTGTCTGTCCTCACTGCGGCCTAGAAACGGAAGTGTCCGATGAATATGCCGGGCAATCGGGGCCGTGCGTTGGTTGCGGCAAACTGGTGACGATGCCGCTGCCGGGCCAAGCGGGCTTCGGCAGCGAATCGCTGGCGGCCTTGCCACGCGCCACAAGACGGCGCGGACTCACCAGCCTGCTGTTGGCCGTGGCGGCCCTCGGTCTCTGCATGTCGTGCCTCATCGGCGTGCTGATCGCGATCTTCATGCCCGCCTTGCAACGTGCCGGCGCCAACGCCCGACGCCAGCAGTGCGCGGCCAATCTGCAACGCATCGGCCTGGCCATGCAAAACTACTACACCGATTACGGCAGCTTTCCACCGGGCCACGTCACTGACGCCAAAGGTCGCCCGCTGCATAGCTGGCGAGCGCTTTTGCTGCCCTATCTCGACCCGGCCTTGGCGGCGCAATACCACTTTGACGAACCCTGGGACGGGCCGCGCAACACCCTGCTGGCCGATCAGGTTCCTGATGTCTACCGCTGCCCCGACGATGCGCTGTCCGCTGTTTCCAACACGACGGACTACGTGGTGATCAACGGCGCGGACACCATTTTTGACGGCTCGAAATGCACGAAGCTGGCCGAGATTACCGACGGCGCGGCGAACACGTTGTTGGTGGTTGAGGTGGTCGAGAGCGGCATCGTTTGGCTGGAGCCGCGAGATCTGCGCATCGAACAGATTACCGGCGGCGTCAACTCGGCCGACGAGGTGGCCAGCAATCATGCCGGCGGCGCGAACGTCTTGACCGCCGACGGCAAAACGCATTTCTTGCATGAGTCTCGCGGCGCCACGGTGGTGCGTGAAATGGCCACCAAGGCCGGCGAGGAAATGGTGGCCCCGTGACGCGCGGCCGTTTCTAGTGCGTTGTCCAGACTAAATTTTGGGGTTCGAGGCGACTGGAGGATGGGCCTGACCTGCGCAAAATCGGTTGTTGTGGCGCGACTTGCTTGATACTAGATTTATTCCGCCACGATCGGGGCTTGCCCCCGTCGAGCGCTGACTGACTGGCTAGATGTACGGTGCCGAACGCGACCCCGTTTTCGCGTTGCATCCG
>DASVGM010000265.1:0-8190 GCA_036379555.1 Pirellulales bacterium
AATCGCCAAACTACATGACTTGGGAATCGACCCCGATCGGATAAAATCATGCCTTGATGGCCTTGGCCGACCGTAAACCAATGCCCTTACGCCCGCGTCGTTTACGACCGGCGGCAGAGCGAAAGTGGCGCTGTCCAACTAGAGCCAATCCGAAAACTCGTCGTGGGGCGGGCCGCCGGCCCGTCTGGACGCGAAAGACGGCTCGGCGAGCCGCCCCACGATAGGCCGCCACGGCGCAATTCAAGTTTTCGCATAGGCTCTTACCTGCCGGCCCAGCGTTCGAGCGTGGGATCGGGTTCCCAGAGATAAAGGAAGGTGGGCAGACGGCTGCGCTCCAAGCCCGGCACGCTCATCGGAAACGCCGTCGCCTGGATGGGCACGTTAGGCGTGACGGCATAGGGCGAACGTGCGCGGTCGCGGCAGCGATGCAGCAGGATCACCGGCGCGGTCGCCCGGCCTGAAGCCTGGCGGGCGACGGCCACCGCGTCGTCAAGATAGCCGATCGAATCGATCAACCGCCGCTCAAGGGCCTGGCTGGCCGTGAAGACGCGACCGTCAAAATCCTCGGCGTGGCGCGGGTCGTGCCCCGGCCGCGATTGCTCGACCGTAAAACGAAAACGATAGTGAAACTCGTTGGCCATCACTTGCAGCATGTGCCGCACTTCGTCAGATTGCTCTTTAATCACCGAGCCCATGTCAATATGGTCGCCCGACTTGATCGGCACGCCCAAGATGCTGCGTTCTTTCATGAGGTCTTCGATGTTGTAAAGATTCAAAATGACTCCAATGCCGCCGGTGACGCAAGTGGGATGGGCCACGACGTGGTCCGCCGCGGTGGCCAGATAATAGGCGCCGCCGGCGCCGACATCGAGCAGGCAGGCGACCACCGGCATTCCGGTGCGCGCTTTGAAGGTCATTAAATCACGGCGCATGATGTCCGACGCGGTGACTCCCCCGCCGGGACTGTTGATGCGCACCACCACGCCGCGATAACAGGCGTTGTTGGCCGCGATATAGTCGAGCTTCTCGCGAAAGATCGCCACCGGGTTTTCGCCATAGGACGACATGCCCGTCATGTTGCTGTTGAGCAGCACGCCATCGACGTCGATCAGTCCGATGCGTTCGCCGCCGGCGCCGCTGACGACGGTGAACTCTTGCAGCGGGCCGTTGTCCAGCATCGGCGGCGAGATCGTCGTGACGTGGCTGGTGGTAACGGCGCGCATCGGCTCATGGCAACCGCAAACGAGCAGAGCGAGGGCGAGCAAGAGGCATGCGGGTTTTTGAGGCATTTTTTCGCTTCCTTGCGTGGCCGTATTGTTTCCGTCCTACCGGCTTTATCTGGTCTATCGGATATGCGCAGCAACCCACCAAAACCGTATTCGCCCAGGGGTCACCAAATCTCCAAATTACGGAACCGCACTTGACCGGCGGGCCAAGGGCTGATAGTTAATTCCGGCCATTTTTCTCTCAAGTTTGGCGAGGCGAATGCCGACGTGAGGGCACTCCCGTCTTTGTACTCTCGAATTCTCTCCACGACCGCGTTCACGTTGTTGATCGCGGTTTCGCCGCTGCATGCGCAGATGCGCGTGCGGCCGCCGACGCCCGTCGATCCTGAAAGCCCTTTCTATAACTCC
This sequence comes from Pirellulales bacterium, assembly GCA_036379555.1. Lineage (GTDB taxonomy): Bacteria > Planctomycetota > Planctomycetia > Pirellulales > JAICIG01 > DASSFG01. The sequence goes on from DASVGM010000265.1 coordinate 1,635, forward strand.
CAGAGTCCGTCGGCCACGCTCAACCCCACGATCACCCCGGCGCCCACCGAGTTTGATCCTTATGGCGACCCGGCCATGCAGGCCCCGTCGCTGACCCCCTACGCCTCGCCTCCGCCCGGCAACGGCCCCTTTGCCCAGCCTTACACGCCGCCCACGGCATCGCCCTACGCCGGAATTGGCCAAGGCAATTTCATTCAGCCGCAGCCGATGCAGCCGCCTTCCAGCCAGCCTTTGGCCGATGGCACGCTGATGCCCAGGCAACGATTCGTACACGAGATTCATCTCGATGAGACCCAGTTGGTGCGCTTCGGGCCGCACGGCTTTGGCACCACCGACATCGGCCTCGATACCGTCTTTGCCTGGCCGCTGTTCAGGCTGATGAACCCGGTGTTTATCACGCCGGGCTTCACCTATCATTCTTGGAATGGCCCCGCGACGGGCAACTTCGCCGGCAACATCGACCTGCCGCCCAACGCCTACGACGCCTATCTCGATACAAGCTGGCATCCGCAAGTCACGAGTTGGTTCAGCGCCGACCTGGACGTGCGCGTCGGCGTCTACAGCGACTTTCACGCGATCAACAACGACAGCGTTCGCGTGCTGGGACGCGGGCTGGGCATCGTCACGTTCTCGCCGCAATGGCAAGTGGCGGCCGGCATTTGGTACTTGAATCGTCTGACGGTGCAGATGTTGCCCGCCGGCGGTGTAATCTGGACGCCCAATCAAGATACCCGCTTCGCCATTCTCTTTCCCAACCCCAAGCTCTCGCGCCGGCTCCTCACCCTCGGCAATACGGACGTCTGGGGTTACCTGGCCGGCGAATATGGCGGCGGCCGCTGGACCGTCCGCCGGGCCGATGGAGCGAGCGACGTTGTCGAGCTTAACGACCTGCGCGCGCTGGCGGGCCTGGAATGGTTCATGCTCAACGGGCTGCGCGGCAACATGGAGATCGGCTACGTCTTCGATCGTCACATCATCTATCGCAGCGGCCCCAAGGCCCACCCCAGCGACACCGTGCTTTTCCGCGGCGGCGTCACGTATTAATTCGAGCGATGCCCAACTGCGCCACAACTCGCGGGTATGCCGCGGCACCGGCAGTTACGTCGGCGGGGCCGGCGCGTCGGGCGGCCTTCTTGTGCGGTCTTCTCGGCGTGATGGCTCAGAGGCTATCCGAAAACTCACCCTGGGGCGGGCCGCCGGCCCGTCTCGAAGCGAAAGACGGCTCGGCGAGTCGCACCACGATGCGCTGCCACGGCAAAATGCGAGTTTTCGGATAGCCTCTCAATGTTTCGGCGCGTCTGGTGGCGATGGCCTCGCGTGTGGTGAAGGTGGGCGACGAGCAACTGGTGGAGGCGGTTCGGGAGGGGGAGGTGACGGTATCCGATGCGGCGAGCGATTTGGGCGTCTCTGCCACTCTACGCCGGCGCCTCTCCCGAGTCGGCGGCGTTTGGAGGCAACGCTTGTTTGATCTTCGTGAGAATCGCATTCAGATGCGCGGCGGGAACGATGCCGCCCGTATCCTTGATGTCGGCGTCGGAAATCCGCGCCAACCAATTGCACACGGCCGCGCATCTTCGATTTAAGCCGGTGCGCGGATGCCCTTGGGCATGCCAAGGCAGGACAACGTAGGCGTCCGGCAGCGGATCTTCGAGCCTGCTCGTAACCGCCACGACGTCGATCGGCCGGGTCGGCTCCATTTCTGCCGTCGGTGTAACGATGACGGCCGGCCGCAATTTCCGATAGCCATTCGGGTCCGCGACGTCGGCCCAAACGATGCGGCCGGTGACCAGGCGTGACATCATGTTCGCCTGCTAAAACTTAAAAGGGCTTCGGTTCATCGCCGTCGTACCATTCCTGTGCTGGACGCAGGGTTTGTCGGGCGCTTTGCCAGTTGATGGAGGCGGCCAGTCGCTCTACTTCCGCCTGCGATGCAGCCGCGAGGTCGTCGTAGGCGTCTTTGCGTACCAGAACATAGGCGGTTTGGCTTTGCGGATCGATCACCGTCAGCGGGGCGTCTCCGCCGGCGGCTACCGCTTCAATCTGTTGAGGCGTCAGTTGGATCATGCGGTTTCCTATCACGCTATTGTAACACACGTTGCCATGCGCATGCTATCGCCGCCAAGCGCGGCTACGAGCGGCTCTTCCGGGAGGTTGAAAACGCCGCCTGGGCCTGCGGGCCGAACGAGCCGACCGGGCAGCTTGAACGGCCGCCTTTGGGAGAGTGGGCGGCGCTTCGAGCGGGTCTGGGCCGTGTTCGTACCGTAGCCATCACGCTCCGCGTGATGTCGGCGCGTGCCGAGCGGCCATGCCTTGACGCCTTTACGGAATTTGCAATGCGAAGGCTGAACCGGCGCACGTGGATATCGCGACGCGCGGCTATTCTCTCGCCGCGCCCTTGGCTTACAACGGCGGGCCATTCGCTCCCGACTCGTTGCTCGACGGCCTGCGCGTTTCCGACCGTGTTTGCGCGTTCTTCCGCGATTTGGGCGTCTACGACTATCGGCCCGCTTCGCAAGCGGCCCAATCGGCCGGCGGCGCCAGTTTGATTGACGTGGAGATTCTCGGCCACATTTTCGAGCAATCCATTTCGGACCTCGAGAAGTTGCGTGGCGAGTTGGCGAGCGCCGTGGAGGATGGGCATCCTGGCCCGTCCAGTCAAGAGCCGACAACAAAAACTCCCCAAACCGCGCGCACGCGTCGCAAAAAAGAGGGCGCCTTCTACACGCCGGCCTTCATCACGCGCTACATCATCGAGCAAGCATTGGGCGGCGTCTTGAAAGACCGTTTCGCGCGGCTGCGGCGCGAGCTTGAGGAAGCGGCCGCCAAAAAGGGGCCGGCACGGGCGGCGCTCGACGACCCGGCGGTCTACAAGCTCGACGACTTGAAGCCGGCGGCACCGCACGCTGTTCGATCTCGACAAGCGCATTTTGGAGAACAATCTTTACGGCATCGATCTGAACGAGGAAGCGATCGAGATTTGCCGCCTGAGTCTCTGGATCAAAACCGCCGAGCGCGGCAAAGTGCTGACCAGTCTCGCCCGCACGATCGAGCCGGCCCAGCGCCAGGCGGCCGAAGCCTTAACCCTGGAGCATCGTCTCAGCGACCTCATCAACGCCGCCTACGGCCTCACGCCCGACGAGATCGCCCTCATGTGGGCGACCGCGCCGCCGCGGATGCCTTTTTCGCACTCGCTTCCGCTGCCACTTCAGCGCGAGGTGGAACACTGACGCGCCGACCCCGAAGGGGTCAGATTCCACAGCCCAGGGTGTAGCGCAGCGGAACCCTGGGTCGGCGACCGCCAAACGAAACATAAGCCCCAACGGGGCGGAACCCCCCGGTGCGCCACGGGAATAGCGCCCTTTCAGGGCTACCGTTTTTCCTCACCGTGCAGACCCAGGGTTCCGCTGCGCTTCACCCAGGGCTATGGACTAACGCACCTTTGGTGCTCAGGCGGCCTTCGGCCTCGCAGAACGCCGCGCTCGACTCCAACGCCTTCGTGGGCGAGGTGAAGAAGGCCCGCGGGCGAAAGAACCCCTTAAGCGCGGCGGGCTTGCGCAGCCTGCGAGACGAGCACGCCCGCACGATTGAGCCGGCCCAGCGCCAGGCGGCCGAAGCCTTAACCCTGGAGCATCGTCTCAGCGACCTCATCAACGCCGCCGACGGCCTCACTCCCGATGAAGTCGCGCTGATATGGGCCACCGCGCCGCCGCGGATGCCGACGCCACCAGCCGGCCTTGTGCCGGTGGAGCGATGATTGAACGCCAGTAGGCGAGACGCGCCCATCCAGGATTCCCCCGCCCGCCATCCGCCGCGAACGCCGCGGATGGCGGGCGGGGAGGGAAAATCGTGCCGGGCCAGCGGCCATTAGCGGTCAATCATGCGCTCCACCGAGGTGAACTCGGCGGGGGCGAACCCGCGGTCGCGGATTCGCCACACGACGCCACCATCGTTCGGTGCGTACGCTGACTCACCGTTGTCTCGATGGCACCGCGAGGGGGCCGCTGCAAACCGCACTGGACATTTCGTCGTACTTTAGCTAATTTTCGCCCCTCTTCGCTGTTCGTTCATTTCACCCCTGATCTCAGCCGAGATCGCCACTTTTCCGGGAGTTTTTGGCCCATGGCCACCGCTGCGCCACGATCGGGTCTGGCGGCGACGCTTGCGCGCTCGGCCGACCTGATTTTGCCGATCGGCATTATCGGTAGCGTGCTGGTCATCATGGTGCCCATGCCGGCCGCCCTGATGGACGTGCTGCTCAGCGCCAATATCAGCGTCTCGGTGATCATGCTGCTGACCACCATCTACGTGCGCACTCCCCTGGAGTTCAACATCTTTCCCTCGTTGCTGTTGGCCACCACCCTGGGCCGGCTGGTGTTGAACGTGGCCAGCACGCGGTTGATTTTGACTCGTGCGGGCAGCGACGGCCTGGAGGCCGCCGGCGGCGTGGTGAAGAGCTTTGGCGAGTTCGTCGCCGGCGACAAGCTGGTGGTCGGCCTGATCATCTTCGCCATTATCGTGCTTATCCAGTTTGTGGTAATTACCAAAGGCGCCACGCGCATCAGCGAAGTCGCCGCGCGGTTTGCCTTGGACGGCATGCCCGGACGGCAGATGGCCATCGACGCCGACTTGAACGCCGGCATCATCGACGAACGCGAAGCGCAGCGCCGCCGCGCCGAAATCACCCAGCAGGCCGACTTTTTCGGGGCGATGGACGGTGCCAGCAAGTTTGTGCGCGGCGACGCCATCGCCGGCATCGTCATCACGCTGATCAACATCATCGGCGGCTTGTTTATTGGCGTCATCGAAGACGGCATGAGCGTTTCCGCCGCCGCCGCCCTGTTCACCAAGCTGACCATTGGCGACGGCCTGGTCAGCCAGGTGCCCGCCTTCTTGATCTCGCTGGCGGCCGGTTTGCTCGTCACGCGCAGCACCGAAGACACCAACCTGCCGAGCGAGTTTCTGGGCCAGCTCTTCTCACGCCCGCAGGCATTGGCTGTTACCGGCGCGTTTTTGGGCACGCTGGTTTTCACCGAGCTGCCGCGGTTGCCGCTGTTGGCCTTGGGCGGTGGCTGTATCGGCTTGGCGATCAGCATTCAGCGTCGCCGCAAGGAGGAAGTCGCCGCCAGCGACGCCAAAGCGAAAGCGGCTGAGAAAAAGCCGCCCGACGAACGCATCGAAGATTATCTCAACGTCGATCCGATGGAGATCGAGATCGGCGTGGGGCTGATTCGCCTGGCCGATCCCAAACGCGGCGGCGACTTGCTCGAACGCGTGCAGCGCGTGCGGCAGAACGTGGCCGCCGACGTCGGCATCTTGATGCCCAAGGTTCGCATTCGCGACAACATGCGTCTGGAACAAAACACCTACCGCATCAAAGTGGGCGATTGCCCAGTGGCGGAGGCGGCGGTCCATCCCGCCATGATGCTGGCGATCGACTCCGGCATGACGACGGGCAAAATGCCCGGCGTGGCCACGCGCGAGCCGGCCTTTGGCACGGCGGCCGTCTGGATCGAGCCGGGCCATCGCGACCAGGCCGAAATGCTGGGCTACACGGTGGTCGAGCCGCAGAGTGTGTTGGCCACTCATTTAACCGAAGTCGTGCGCCGCCACGCCGACGAAATCCTCACGCGCGACGCCACCAAACACCTCGTCGACGAGTTGAAGAAAACATCACCGGCCGTGGTGGACGAGTTGATTCCCGGTCAAATGAAGCTGGCCGAAGTACAGCAGATTTTGCAGATGCTGTTGCGCGAACAAGTCTCGATCCGCCAGCTTGGGCCGATTCTGGAAACACTGGGCGACTACGCCTCGCGCACCAAGGATCCGCTGTTGCTCACCGAGTACGTGCGGCACCGCCTGGCCCGCGCCATCTGCTCGCGCTATCGCGACGCTCAAAACCATTTACACGTGGTCACGCTCGACCCCGCCTTGGAAGACCGCATTCGGGCCGGCTTCGAGCACAACGACCGCGGCCTCTTCATTCGCATTTCGCCGCAAGCGATCGACGCCACCTGCCGCCTGTTGTCGAAGGAGCTGGAACGGCTGATTACGCGCGGCCATCCGCCGATCATTCTTGTCAGCCCGCAGATACGCGCCGCGTTGCGGCAAATGACGTCGGCGCAACTGCCACATGCGATCATTCTTAGTTACAACGAGATCACCCGTGATACGAAGTTGGAGTCGGTCGGGCTGGTGGCGGATGCGAAGTAGAGATGAGAGATGAGAGATGAGAGATGAGGGATGAGAGATGAAGGATGGGGGATGAAGGATGAGAGAAAGTGGGCGGTGGAAAGTAAGAAGTGGGGTTGCTTCCGCTTGCGCGTGCTCCCTCTCCCTCTGGGAGAGGGCTGGGGTGAGGGCGGCCTGCGCAAAATCGGTTGTTGCGCTCCGACTTACGTGATATTAGATTTATTCCGCCACGATCGGGGCTTGCCCCCGTCGAGCGATGACTGACTGGCTAGATATACGGCGCCGAACCCGCCCCGTTTTCGCGTTGCATCCGCCGCCGAAGGCGGCGGATGCAACGCGTAAACGGAAAGAATCTGTCGGGGCGTTC
>DASVGM010000266.1:0-23672 GCA_036379555.1 Pirellulales bacterium
TTCAAACCGTTCTTGTCCAACTTTGTCGGCCAGCGCCAGTTTTAGCGCTGACACGATCTCCATATCGTCTGTGGTCACGTCCTGGTTCCCCCAGCGCAAAACCATCCCATCCGCGAAAGGCGCACACACGCCTTCACGGCAACGTCGCTTGTGAGCTTGGTTGAAGGGAAGCGGCCTTGGAAACCAACGCCGCGGTGGATTGTTCGATGTCACCCGAGCGGTCGATTGTACGCTTGTCGGCAGTCTTGTCAAAGCGCCCGAACCAGGTTTCGGCGCGATGTCGTCGGCGCTGGCCGATCTATCGCGAAACATCCGTTACCGCCCGCTCAAAGTGACCGCGAAAAAACTTCCGCGCCGCCGTCGCGCGAGTGGAAAACATGTCGGCCCCAAGTCAGCCGCCGCGCGCCGCGTCTCGCAACCCGTGCCGCCACGCGTAGTTGGCGTTCGAGCCTTGGCGCCATCGCCGAACCTGCCGGCTCCGCTTATACTTTTGGTTTGATGAACCGTGCAGCTTCAATTCGTATTTTCACCACCGATGGCCGAGAACAAAAGCTCGACCGTCGCGAGTGGCTGCGCATTGGAGGGCTAACGGGCGCTGGTTGCCTCGCCTCGTTCGCCGCGGGCGCGCGCGAAACGACGACCTTGCCCGCCGTGTCAACAGGCTTTGGCCGCGCGCGCTCGGTCATCTTGATCTACGCCAGCGGCGGCCAAAGCCAACTCGAAACCTGGGATCCAAAACCGAACGCGCCGGAAAACGTCCGCGGCGAGTTTCGCGCGATCGGCACGTCGGCGCCGGGCACGTTCATCGGCGAGCACTTGCCGCGCGTGGCCCGTCTGGCCGACCGCTTCACGATCGTGCGCAGCCTCTCGCACGACGATTTGGATCATGGTTCGGCCGGCTACTTGGCCCTCACCGGGCGACCGCATCCGCAAAAATCGTCAAACCCTCCGCCGCGGCCCAGCGACGAGCCGACCTACGGCGCCCTCATCCAGCGCGTGCGGCCCCTGCGAACATTCCCCTACGAGGCCGTGCATCTCAACGCTCCGGCGTTGGTGCCGTTTGAAGTCGGGCCGGGACAGGACGGCGGCTATCTCGGCCGGCGCTATGAGCCGCTGGTTGTGGGTGACGTGAACGCGACGGCTCATCCGTTGCCTGATCTGGCGCCGCGCCTCGATCTGCCCTTGGAGCGACTGACGGCACGACAGAACTTACGCCAGGCGATGGAGAACGCCTGCCGAGAGGCGGAAACGAGCGCCTGCGACGTCCGGCAGGTGGAAATGGATGAGACCTTTCAACAGGCGTTCGCCGTGTTGGCTGCGCCGCGCTGCCGCGCGGCCTTCGATCTCGCCGCCGAAACTGAGGCGTTGCGCGAGCGCTACGGCCGCAATCGCCTGGGGCAAGCGTGTTTGCTGGCGCGCCGGCTCGTGGAGGCGGGCGTGCCGCTGATTACGGTAATGTGCAATCATAGCAATCGCGGCCAGGATAAAGAGCCGCACAATACCGACGCCTATGGCTGGGACACGCACAACGATATTTTTCAAGCGTTGCGCGTGCATTTACTGCCGCGCTTTGATCGGGCCTTTTCCGCCTTGCTCGAAGATCTCGATCATCGTGGGCTGTTGGATGAAACGCTGGTCGTTTGCCTGGGAGAGTTTGGCCGCGCGCCGCGCATCGCCTTAGAGCCGTCGTTTGCGGGCCGCACGCCCGGCCGCAAACATTGGGCGAGCGTTTATTCGGCGGTGGTCGCCGGCGCGGGCGTGGCCCGTGGCGGTTTGTTTGGCAATTCCGATCGTTTCGCCGCCCAACCGGTGAGCGACCGCGTCGGCCCCTGGGACATGGCGGCCACTCTGTTTTGGTCGCTAGGCATCGACCCGGCGACGGAATATCAAGATCTCGAAGGCCGACCGCGCGTGCTCTGCATCGGTCGCCCTATCAAAGAACTTTTTGGTTGACGTCATTTATCACCCATGTCGGCCAGACGGCGTCGCAACTGCGCCAACTCTTGCTCAAGCCGGCCATTGTCGGCCAATGCCCGGTCGCGTTCGCTCGTCGCCTGATCGCGTTCGCTCGTCGCCTGATCGCGTTCGCTCGCCGCCTGATTCAACTTGGCCGTCGTCTCAGCGGCATACGCGCGCTCTTCGCGGGGAGTGCGAAGCCACTGGCCCGTCAATGGATCGTAAAGACGCAACTCCTCGCCGTCCGCTTCCAGATGTAAGCCGAGAACTTGGCTTACCAACCGGCCCGACACCACCGGCATGAGCGCGTCGTCGCCCTGCTGAAGCAGAAAGCCTTGTAGTTGGGGGTCGAGATACTCGGCGAACGGGTCGAACATCACGTATTCTTTGACACCCAAAAAATCGCGATAAAGCCACTTCTTGTCGACGTCTTCCTCTCGCGTGCTCTTGCTGGTCAATTCAATGACCAGGTCCGGCCCTTTGCCTTCCTCCCAGAGAAGGTATCTCCTGCGAGGTTTCGTTTTGTCAATGCCACGCACCAGAAAGAGGTCGGGCGAGACGTGCTTCAGCTGATTGCCGGGCACATAATAGACGAACATGTTCGCAGCCACGTAGACCTGCTCGTCGTCGCTGAAGCGGGCGTCGAGAATCTCTCTCAGATCCGAGATGTCGCGGAAATGAACGGGGGTTTCTCCCACAGGGCGTCCGTCCGAATCAGGATAGAATTGGTCACAATCGGCCTCAGACGGCCGAGACGAAATAGAAAGATGCATCGGTCTTGCTCCGGCACTCAGTTGGCAGCGAGCGTGTCTACTTCCGTTAATCTAAACTGGCCGCCGGACGCGATCAAGCCGATCGTCTCCGGCCGCAGCGAAGTCCGAGTTTTCGGATAGCCTCTAAAGCGTTTTGACAAACACGCTATTGCGGTCCCAGGTGGTGAAACCGGCGGCGGCGTAAACGCGCAACGCCGGATCGTTTGCCGCATCCACGGCCAACAGCAACCGTTCGCCTTGCCGCTCACGCACCAGCCACTGCGCATGCCTGACGACGTCCAGGCCCCAGCCGTGGCCGCGAACGGCCGGCGTCAGGCCCATGTAAACCACCTCCCATGTTTTTCCCGTCGCGTCATGGCCCAGCAGCAGACACCCCACACTCTCTTGGGCGTGCCGCACCATATACCAGTGCGATAAATCGTCGCGGCACGTGGCGGCATAGCCCGCAACCACCTGCCGGCAATCTCGCAGCGCGTCCATCATCGGGCAATCGAGCGAATGCTCGTAAGTTTGTTCGATGATGTGCGCCAGATCGTTTATCGCCGTTCGCGTCACGGCGGCGAAGCGCAGCGCGGTGTCGACCGGCGCGGTGGGAAACCGATCGGCTTCACTCGCCAAGCACAACAGATCGCAAGCATGCGCGAAGCCGGCGGCGCGCAACCGCTCGGCGTCATCGCCTGAATCCGTCGCCAACAGGCATTGCACCAGTTCAACGCCTTGCCCCTCAAGCCAATCGAGAGCGTGCTTCAAAAGCCGCTGAGCCACTTGCAACGGGCCGCCCGGCGCCAGCCGTAGCGGCCACAACGAAGCGCTCTGGCCGGGAAAGATTTCCGTCAGCACGGCCCCCAGCAGATCGTTCTGATGCCAGGCAGCGAACAAGCCGGCCAACGACCTCTCGCCCCGCGCGGCCGCTTGGCGGAGATCCGCGATCACCTGCCGCCGTGTCGTCGCGGGCAGACTCTCATAAACCAATTCGAGCGCGCCGGCGAGCAAGGTTGGCGGCGGCGGGCCGACGGAAATGAATGGTTCCGAGTGAGACATTGTTGGGCCTTCTATCTCCGATTATAATTCTCATACAACAGATACCATCTCACTACAACCGTCCGCGGCTATGACCGAAGTAAGTTTCAAAAAAAGCTTGCGAGCCTTTGCTCGGCGTACGCCCTTCAAACAATTCCAAGTCGAGTTGGTCAGCGGTGATCGTTTCGTTGTCGAACATCCCGAAGCTTTGGCATACGGCGGTGGGGTGGCGGTTTACATTGATCGCAAGGGCGAGGTACGGCTCTTTGACAGCAGCACGGTCAGCCAGCTTTCGGATATTGCCGGACGTAAATCGGCATAGAGCCTATCCAAAAGCCGCACTGTGGGGCGGGCCGCCGGCTCGCCTGAAGCAAACGACGGCTCGGCGAGCCGCCCCACGATCGCGCTGCCGCAGCCGCACCAGGGTTTTCGGATAGGCTCATCTTTAGATTGTTTCGTTTAGCGGCGTCAATGCGATCGCTTGGGCCGTGGCACACGCCCGCCTGATTTGCGCCGGCCGCGGTTTTCTTTGTTGGAGACGCTTTCCACGTCGGCCACCTTTTTGCCCAGGCTGGCCCGCATCTTTTCGATCCGGTCGCGGAGCGTCGCCGCGCGTTCAAATTCCAAGGCCGCAGCCGCGTCGAGCATTTCCGCTTCCAACTCGGAAAGATACTCCTCGGTGATATAGACGTCTTCGTTGTCGCGGCCCACGGCGGCGTTGGCCTTGGCGTGGGCCGCGGCCTCCGCTTCAATGCCGGCCTTGATCGTCTTGCGCACCGTTTCGGGCGTAATGCCGTGCGCCTCGTTGTACTGCTGTTGTAACTTGCGGCGGCGCAGCGTCTCTTCCACCGTCCGTTGCATCGAGTCGGTGACGCTATCGCCATAAAGAATCACGCGCGCGTTCACGTTGCGGGCGGCGCGGCCGATGGTCTGCATCAACGACGTTTCGCTGCGCAAAAAGCCCTCCTTGTCGGCGTCGAGAATGGCCACCAGCGAAACTTCGGGCAAATCAAGCCCCTCGCGCAACAGGTTCACGCCCACCAGCGCCTCGAAACGCCCCTCGCGCAACTCGCGCAGCAACTCCACCCGCTCGAAGGCGTCCAACTCGCTATGCAGCCATTTGCAGCGCACCCCCTTATCGCTCAAATAGTACGATAGATCTTCAGCAAGTCGCTTGGTGAGCGTGGTGACCAGCGTCCGCTCGCCCATTGCCGCCCGAGCCCGAATTTGTTCGAGCAAGTGCGGCACCTGGCCGCGAGCCGGCACGATTTCTATCACCGGATCGAGCAGACCCGTCGGCCGGATGATTTGCTCGACGACCTCGCCGCCGGTCTGCCGAAGTTCATAAGGGCCGGGCGTGGCCGAGACAAAAACCACCTGCTTGATGCGGCGCTCCCACTCCTCAAACTTCAGCGGCCGGTTGTCGAGCGCGCTCGGCAGCCGGAAGCCATGCTCCACCAGCGTCGACTTGCGGCTGAAGTCGCCGGCGAACATGCCGCGCACCTGCGGCGTCGTGACGTGCGACTCATCAACAAACAGCAAATAGTCTTGGGGAAAATAATCGTAGAGCGTTTGCGGCTCGGCCCCCGGCGGCCGGCCGCTTAACGGGCGGCTGTAGTTCTCAATGCCCGGACAGTAGCCCACTTCGAGCATCATCTCAATATCGAACCGCGTGCGCGCGTTGAGCCGCTGGGCCTCCAGCAGCTTATTCGCCGACTTGAGCTGCTCGAGCCGCTCTTCCAGTTCCTGTTTGATGCGATCGACGGCGGCGGCGATGCGTTCTTCCGGCATGACAAAGTGTTTGGCCGGATAAATGAACACCTCGTCCGAACGCTCGATCACTTCGCCGCTGGTCGGGTTGATCAGCGAAAGCTGCTCGATCTCGTCGCCCCAAAACTCGATTCGCCAGGCGAACTCCTCGTAGGAAGGCCACAGTTCGACCGAATCGCCGCGGACGCGAAACTTGCCGCGGGCGAACTCGAAATCGTTGCGCTCGTATTGCACGTCGACCAGTTTGAGCAGCACTTCGTCGCGATCGACCTGTTGCCCGCGACGCAGGCCGATGGTCATGGCCTTGTAATCGTCCGGCGAGCCCAAGCCATAAATGCAGGAGACGCTGGCCACGATCAGCACGTCGCGGCGGCTGACCAAAGCGCTGGTGGCGGCCAACCGCAAGCGGTCGATCTCCTGGTTGATCGAGGCGTCTTTCTCGATGTAAATGTCGCGTTGCGGAATATAGGCTTCCGGCTGGTAATAGTCGTAATAGCTGACGAAATAATGCACCGCGTTGCGCGGGAAGAACGACTTGAACTCGCTGTATAGTTGGGCCGCCAGCGTCTTGTTGTGCGACAGCACCAGCGTGGGCCGTTGGATGGCCTGCACGACGTTGGCCATGGTGAAGGTCTTGCCCGAACCGGTCACGCCCATCAGCACCTGTTGGTGGCGGCCGGAGCGCACCCCTTCGACAAGCGCCTGAATGGCCTGCGGCTGATCTCCGGCCGGCGGAAAGGGACTTTCAAGTTGAAACTGCACGCAATGCTCCGTGGGAGGGGGCTGTCTTGACGCCGCCGGCTGCCTGCGGCATCACTCCCCTTCATCGTACCGACACAGGCCAGTTTGGCTAGCGGGCGGCGGTCATGGCGTGCCGCGCCGCGACGAAATATAATTCCATGCGGCTGAACGACTGCTCTACCTTAAAAGGAACCGCCCACCATGCGAACTCACCCCTTTTCATTCGCCTTGTTTTTTGTCGCCATTTTATTCGTCAATGAACCGGCGGTCGCGGCCGACGACGCGATCTTGCCCAAGAGCGTCAAGGGCTGGGGCGATGTCATCGACCCCAAGGGTGATTGTTCGATTGGTGAAAAGGACGGAACGCTCTCCATGACACTGGTTGGCCGCCACGATCTGAGCGCCGAGTTGGCACAGGCGATGGACGCCCCACGAGTGCTGCGCGACATTGAGGGCGACTTCATCGCCATGATCAAAGTCGCCGGCGCCTTCGGGCCGACGGGGCCTTCGACGGTACCAAGTCGGCGACCGTTCATGGGCGCGGGGCTGCTGTTGTGGCAAAACGAGAAGAACTATGTGCGCTTCGAGCGGGCTGCGGTCGATGTTGACGGCGAAACCTTCAGTTATCTGTCGTTTGAAGAGCGCAAAAACGGCGAGGTGAATGTCAGCTACGCACAGATCCCCCTGACAAACGACCCGGTGCGGTTGCGACTGGAGCGTCGCAACGGCAAGCTTTACGTCGCGGCGGCGTACGACGTTCAAAAATGGGCCGGCTACCCGGCACTGCAGGTGGAGTTGCCCGCCAAAGTGCGCATTGGCGTGGCGGCCATCAGTTCGTCGTCGGTGCCGTTTTTGCCCGAATTCAGCGAGTTTGAGGTTTATCAGCGCGCAAAGCCGTGATTGCCATTCCAGCGTGCTCACATGATAAACCAATAGCAATTGCAACGGTCGCGGCGCAGGCGTCCTGACCGATCAAAAAGTTCACCGGCGGCGCTTTTGGAGACGGAGCAGCGCTTTGTGGCGGCGCTTACGCTCACCGATGCGCTCGGCAACCTGGTCGGGCGTCAGCGCTCCGTCGGCGTGCCGGCCGGTAATTTCTGCCCGGAACAGGTCGTAGTGCCGACGCAGTCTCGCCAGGTACTGGGCGTCGGACAGCACAAGGTCGTTGACCATTTCGAGCACCTGCTCGGCGAAGGGAGCCTGTGGATGCAGCGGATCGACAAACGGCCCGACGGGCACGGCGTCGGCGTAAAGCCCAAAGCTGATCATGGCCACCGACCGCATAGTCGATTCGCGCACCACGTTCAGAATCACTCGCCGGCAGTTGCACTTGCGCTCGTCGCAGTAATATTCCAACAGAGCGTAGCCATCGGCGGGAACATCGTCATCACCACCGGCCGAGTCCAACAGCCGAATCACGCGGCATTCATCGCGGGCCAATTTCGGGAACAACTGCTGTAAGGGCTGCATCGCCATCGTAAAACCTCCATGTTGCAAAAAACCGCAACCTAGCACACCAAATGCAAAACGCCTAGCCGAGCCTGGCCCAAACCGCGGACAAACGCAAGGGACCATTCAAAACCAATATCGGGCCGCTATATTTCGCCCGTCGCGGCGAATATACTCCAGCAGGGTGGCGTTCGCCGCCCGGTCTTGGAACTCTGCGCAAATCTGGATTCGCCTTCATGCTGTGGCTGATCGTCTTGTTTCTGCTGGCCTTGCTGACCGTCGCCGGCCACGGTGCGTGGGTGCTATTGGCGGCCATCTTCAAGGCCATTTTCCCCACGTCCAAAGCGCAGCGCTGCCGGCATTGCGATCGTTTCAGCGCGATGCCCGCCGGCCATTGCTCGTGGTGCGGCCGGGCGCAAACCGCGCCGCTCAACGATGAGGCGGCCGATGTCGCCGCCATCGGCCGGCAGTTGCGCCGCTGGCAAGCACGCGGGCTGATTCAACCGGAGACGGTCGTGGGGCTGCTGGCCAAAATCGAAGCCTGGCAGCGGCCCGCCGCGCGGCCTACCGCGGAATTGGCTAAGCTCGCCGATATTAAGCCCCGCGGATCGGCAGAACTGGCGCCCCAGCCGCGGCTGCAACCTCAAACGCCGGCCCGCGTTGGACCGCGGCCGGCCGGAAATCCGACTGTGGGGTGGCCGGCCGAACCGTCTCTCGCTGCTGACAGCCTGGCAGGCCGCCCCACGGAGAAGCGAACGCCGAAAGCCACCGAGCCCCCGCCCGTCGCCGCGCCGCCGCGCCGATCGTTCGCTGAAATGCTCTCGACGTTCATGGAACAGCGTAACATTCGCTGGGGCGAACTGGTCGGCGGATTGATTATTGTCTGCTCGTCAGTGGCGTTGGTCATCAGTATCTGGGACCAACTCAAAGCGATTCCCTACTTCCAGTTTTTTATTTTTGTGGCGGTGTCGGCGGCGCTTTTTGGCATCGGACTGTACACCGAGCATCGCTGGAAATTGGCCTCGACCAGTCGCGGACTGCTCACCATCGCCACGCTGCTGACGCCGCTGAACTTCGTGGCCATGGTCGCCACGCGGCGGCCCGGCTTCGATCCCCTGGCGCTCGTCATGGAATTGGCCGCCCTGGCCGTGTTTAGCGCGTTGGTCTACCGCGCCGGGCGTGTGCTCGTCGCAGGCTGGGCCGGTTGGTTGACGTTGGCCGTGGTCGGCAATTCGGGCCTGCTGCTGTTGCTCATCGGCCGCCCCGGGCTGCTCTGGGCGACGGGAGTGGCGAGCGCCGCCACGATACTGCACGCGGCCGCGCTCGCCAAACCGCTCCTCGCCGCGCAGCGACGGGGAGGACTTTCCGCGGCCTTTGTCAACCGCCTCTTTCTGCTCGTCGGCGCGGCCGCCTTCGCCTTGATCGTGGCTTTCAGCATGATCGTCGTGCGCGGCGGCGACCACCTGGCCACCTTGCATGCGCTGGCGCCGCTGTTGTCGATGGGTTGCGCGCCGAGCGTACTTTGCGGCCTGGCCGTGATGCGGGGCTTGACGACCAGCGACGACGCGGCGTTGCGAACGGCGGGCACGGCCGTGGCGCTGGTCGGCGCCGTCGCCATGCTGGCCGCGACGGCGGCGGCCTGGCCACTGCCGATCAGCCTCGTGGCGGTCGGTTTGATCAACTTCGCCGCGTTGGCCGCCATCGCGATCGTTCACCGTTTACGCCCGTTGCACCTGCCGGCGGCCGCCTCGCTGGCCATCGCTTATATCGTGGCCTGTCACTGGGGCGGCGGCCATCTCGCGGCGGCATCTTCAAACGATCTCGCTTTGACGTTGGCCCGGCTGTTGATCGACGGCCAAACCGGACTATGGCTGGTGGGTTGCGTGGCCTTGCTGCTGATGTTGGCGGAGGTGCTGGCGCGATTTGGGCGCCACGCCGACGCACGGCAGTATTTGCGCGCGGGCGCGGTCGTCGCCACGGCCAGCGTCGCGCTGGTCGCGTGGCCGGTGCTTCTCAGCGGCGGCGATCATTCGGCACGGGCCGGATTGGTCTTCGCCGTGTATGGCATCGGCGGGCTGCCGCTGGGTACACGCCTGCGTAGCCGGTCGGTCGAAAGCCTGGCGACCGTGTTGATCTACGCCGCGGCGCTTTTGGGCACAACGGCCTGGCTGACCAATCAGCCGTGGGTGGCGCACGATCCCCCGCAGTTCGCCTCGCGGCCAAGTTTGCAGTATTACGCCGCGGCATGGGTGGCGGTCTCGCTCGTCTTTTTGCTGTTGCGACTCGCGGGGCGTAGCGGGCTGGATCGTTGGATGCCGCGAATCGGCGCGGCCGCCGGCGTGCTGCTGGCCGTTTGGCAGGCAATGCCCGGCATCGCCGCGGAGCTTTTCGGCACGGCGGTTTCCACCGCGGTCTGGGCGAACGACACCACGCCCGGCTGGTTGCTGTTTTCACTTTGCGCCGCCGGACTATTAACGGCTCTCTGGCATGGTTGGCGCGACGTCGACGTCGCGGCCGCCGTGTTGCTCTCGATCGGCGCGGCGGTGCTGGCGGTGATTCCGGCGGCGTCGAGCATGGCAACCGCCTCGGCGTTGCGCTGGTCGCTGGCTATCACGTTTGCCAGCAGTTCCGCCATACTCTGGTTCAGAGGGCGCCTGTTGAATGCCGGCGAGCGATTGCATTGCCGTTGGCAGTTTACATCGGCGGCCGCGCCCACCGCCCGAGCGATTTGGTTGACGGCGACCGCGCTGCCGGTCGTCGGTTGCTCCGTGCTTGTGGCGGCGATGCAAATCGCCGGTCAGCGGGCGGCGGGGCCGCAGGCCGGCACTTGGTTCGCGTGGCTGGGAATGGAAGCATCGCATCTCGTGCCGTTGGCGGCGATCGTGCTGACGATGATCGTCTACGCCGTTCGCGAGTCTTCACCGGGCTACGCTTTTCTGGGCGGGCTGGTGGCGAATCTGACGGTGTCGGGCGGATATGCATTGGTAATTCGTAGTTTCGACGCGGTCGAAGCGGCGAGGCTGGCACAGTTGGCCACCATCACCGCCGCCGCCTGGGCCATCGCTTGGTTGGCGGCAAGGCGGCGCGTCTTGGCGGCCTGGCGTCAACCGGCGTCGCGCGGCGCCCGGCCTCTGCTGAGCCTGCAAGTGGCGCAAGCGGCACTGGGCGGAGTGCTGCTCTTGGCCACGGCCACGGCGATCGTTTTTTTCTCATCGAGCGACGGCCTGCCTGGGCCGCTGCACACTTGGGTCGCGACCGTGGGTTCGCCCTTGGGCTGGTTCGCCGTCGCATTGGCTTGTGCGGCGACGATTTATCGTTCGCTTCATTTTCGCGACGGTGTGCGGGCGGAGCTTGCCGGACTATTCGGTCTGGTCGTGTTGAGCCTCGCGGCGTCGAGCGTCGAAGCCGTGCTGCCTGGCACGCCGTGGGCGTATCGCACGCTGATGCTCAGTTGGGCGATCTACGCACTGGCGATCGTCGTGGCCGCCTCGCGCGCGGCGGTGATAGCAATACGCCCTCACCCCAGCCCGGGGCACCCGCTTGCGGGTCCGGAGGGGAAGGGAGTAAATGCGCGCGGCTACTGGGTGCGTGTCGCGGCCCTCTGGGTGCGCGTGTCGGGATTGCTCGCCGTCGCGCTGGCATTGAAGACGGTGTTGTTTGAAGGCATTCATAGCGCGGAGGTGCTCTGGGCCGCGCCGGCCATTGGCATTGCCAGCGCCGCCTGCGCCGCGATGGCGATCTGGCTGCGGCGCGAGGGCTGGGCCTTTACAGCCGGGCTGGGCGCCAACCTGGCGGCGTCGTTGATGGTGGCTTACCGGCTTGCCGCCGAGGGGCACGCGATCGGCGCTGAATGGATCTTGCTGTGGCAAGCCAATACCACCGCCGCCGCCGTGGTGGCCATCGTCTGGCTGACGGCCTGGCGGAGGATGTATGCGCGAGGCGTCTCGCCGGCCGCCAGCCCGCTCTTGACGGTGCAAATTGGCGCCGTCGCGGTCTCCGCGCTTGGCCTGCTCGGCATGGCGGTCGCCGTGTTGCTGGGATCGAATGCCGCTTATCGTCCGCTGGCTGAACAGTTGGCGTCGAATGCCGGCTGGTATGCCTGGCTGTCGGCGTGCGCGGCACTGGCCGGCTATCTATATCACACGTCGCGCCGCGATGTGTTGGACGTGCTGGCGGTGTTCTTGCTCGGCGCGGGCGTGCGCGCGGCGATCGCCCGGTTTGCCGTCGATCCAAGCACGGCCGTCGCGCTGTTGGCCGGCGCCTGGATCGCCGCCGGATTCTTCCTGCTCATCGTCGGTTGCGTGGGCAATCGGCGGCTTGCCATGCAATCCGGCGACGAACGCGGCGCGTGGCTGCGCGATCTCTTCAACCGCCAGGTATTCGAGCGATGGGTGGCGCTCATTCCGGTGTTGGTGGCGCTGGTGGCCGTGCGCCAAGCGCAGGTCGATGTGTCGGCGGCAAATGGCTTGGCCGCGAGGGTTTTGCTGGCCGCGATCTTGCCCGCGGCGCTGGCGGTTTGGCTGCGCGTACACTGGCACCTTTATTCGAGCGCCATGCTGACGAACCTGGCGGCAGCGCTCTTTTGGTATGTTCAACCCGAACGACTCTGGACCGACCTGCTGTTGGCGAACACGTTGGCGGCGGCCGCGACGGCCATTTTTTGGTCGATCTGGTCGCGTCTCTTTGGACCGCTCGAAGCGCGCCCGGCGCGCGATGCGTCGCCGCCGATCGAGCACGCCGCGGCGATCATCGCCACATCGCTCTTGGCGGCCGCCGCGATTGGCCTCTGGTTCGCGGCGGCGCTCGACACGCCGCTGGCGGCCACTCGCCCGCTGGTTTGGATGTCGGCGGTGGCGGTCGCCGTCGCCAACCTGTTTGCTTTTTGGGACCGGCGAGCGTCTTTCGCCGCGGCGGGACTTTATGTCACCGGCCTGGCGGCGATCGCCTTTGGCCTGCTGGAGCACGGCGAGCAGGGGCCGTTGCTCGCGCGGCTTACGGCGCCGTGTCTGGCGGCCTGGCTCTGTGCCGCGGCGGGCATTCGCTTGGCAATGGCCGCGACGCTTCGTGCGCGATTGCGCTTGCCACGCCACCGCCGCGTGCGCGATTGGTTCTCACCGACGCAGGCGGCTCTCGCGCTGGCCGTGACTGTGGTGAGTCTCTGGATCGGCGTCGGTTTCGCATCGCCCGGCGACCGCCTTGCCGCGCCCATCACAACGGGGCTGGCCCTCGCCGCCGCGCTGCTCATGTCGGTGACTGGCGGCGGCTGGAGCCATTCTTGGCGAATTGGCGCCTTGACGCTGACCGCCATCCTGCCGGCGGAAGCGGCCTGGTGTTGGCTCAGCGGTGACGATCCGGCCATCTTGTGGATGCATCGCCAGGCGGCGTTGCTCTCGGCGATTGGGTTGGTTGTCTTCGTCTGCGAATTCGTCGCCACCAAGCGACTGGCCGCCGCGGTATGGCTCGACTCCTTGCGTCGCTTCTTGCCGTTGGCCATCGGCGCCATGCTCTGGTTCCTCGGCGTACTCTTGATAAATGAATTGCACTATCGCGCCGGCATGCCTTACGCGGCCGATGGCACGCGGCCAAACATGCCGCTGGCGCTCGTCGCCAAGCTGGCGACGGCGGCGGTGATGGTGGAACTGATCGTGCTGGCTTTGCGATACGCCATCGTCGCCGCGCGCGATCCTTTGGCGCTCACGCTGGGCGGCCGCACGGCGTATGTTTACGCGGCCGAGTTGCTGGCGTTGTTCGTCTGCCTGCACTTTCGCACCACCATGCCCAAGCTGCTGCCGTTCAGCTTCATCGAGAATTGGTGGACGTTGATCGTCATGGTGGTGGCGTTTGTGGGCGCCGGACTCAGCGAGTTTTTCCGGCAGCGGCAACTGGAAGTGCTTTCGCTTCCCTTGGCCCGCACGGCGGCGGCCGCGCCGCTGGCGCCGGTCTTCGCTTTGCTGCTGTACCTGGTTTGGCGGCCGGCCGACATCAACGAATGGCTGTTTCGCGCGCGGATGATCAGCGACGAGGCGGTCTTCTTTTTGGTGGCCGGTTTCTACGCCCTGCAAGCGCGTTTGCGGCGCTGGCCCGCTGCCGTCGGGTTCTCGGCCTTGGCGGGCAACGCCGGCTTGTGGCTCTTGTGGCAACGGCTGCGGCTGCAATTCCTGGTACATCCGCAGCTCTGGCTGATTCCGCCGGCCATGGCCGTCTTGGCGGCGGAATACATCAACCGCGACCGACTTTCGCGGCGGCAATCCAGCGCCGTGCGTTACCTGGCGCTGTCGGTGATTTATGTTTCGAGCACGGCCGACGTCTTCATCTCGCACGTGGGCCGCGACATCAGTCTGCCGCTGGTGCTTGTGCTGATGGGGCTTTCGGTGCTCGGCATTCTGATTGGCATGTTGTTGGAAGTTCGCCCTTTTGTGTATCTCGGTTTCACGTTCCTGCTGGTCGATCTGAGCATCATGGTCTATCACGCCGCCTGGGATCTGGGACACACCTGGATCTTTTGGGCGGCGGGCATCGCCGTGGGGGCAGCGATCATCGCGCTGTTCGCCGTTTTTGAGAAGCGGCGCAATGAGGTCGCCAAGCAGCCCGACAGCCTCCCCTGATAGGCTCTTATACCGCACGCGGGCTGAAATGAGGCAGCTGGCATTGCCGTAGGATGGGCCTCCTGGCCTCGTTGTTCTACACCTTTCCCGCGTCAGCCGCGCAGCGGCGAAAGAGTTTAGCCGTGGGCGTAAGCCCACGGAATCAATGAGGTAGATTAGGCAAGCCGCGTAGCGGCGAAAGAGGTGGCGCACCACGCGCTCTTTCGCCGCTGCGCGGCTGAGTGAATCGTTCGCGTTCGTTTTCCGTGGGCTTGCGCCCACGGCTAGATTCTGCCGTCCCTACGGGACTAGAAACGGAATCAGCCTTGTGTAGAACAACGAAGCCTCCTGGCCCGTCACCAGTCGGGGTGACCGCCCAGGCAGGCGATCCTACGCGATCGCGTAAAAACGCCTCATTCCTGCCCGCGTGCGGTGTATGCGTCGCCGGGCGGTGACAGTGCCGGTGGTCGCCGCTGTCATCAACCGCGGCCTTATGATAAATTGCCAGGCTGGTACGATTTGCCGAGTTGAAAGGAGCCAACATTCATGTCCGTCACACCCCAGCAGGTTGTCCAGTTGAGCCGCGCGCTCGTCGATCCCGGTAGCGCGCCGCGCCAGACACTGGAAGATTACCTGTCGGCCATCCCGCGTCTCGATTCGCTGGCCGATCTTCCCAGCGGCACGCCGGTGTTGGTGCGCGGCGATGTCGATGCCAAGCCGGGCGCTGCGATCGGTGAGGGCGATATTCGGCTGCGATCGATGGTCGATACCCTCGAATTCGGCCGCGCGCGTGGCTGGAAGCAAGTCGTTTTCGGGCACATCGGCCGCAAGCCGGAAGGTAGCCTAAAGGCCGTCGCCGGCCGCCTCGGCCAATTGCTTAAAACGGATGTTCCACTGGTCACCGATTGGCTCGACGAAACCAGCAACGGCGTCACCGAGAAAGCCTCGCGGGCCGTGGCCGAAGCCGCGGCCGGCGGTGTTTTGGTTTTGGAAAACACGCGCCGCTATGCCATCGAGCGGGTGCTTTGGGACGCCCGCCCGGCCGATGCCGATCGCCTGGCCGAACCCTTGAGCCGGTTCGCCAACTCGCTGGCCGAGAAGGTCGCCCGTGTTTACGTGAATGAAGCGCTCTCCGCCGGCAGCTTGGACACCTCCACCACCATCGTGCCGTCGGCGATGGAGCGTGTGGCGTTGGGCAAGTATGTGGCCGGCGAATTTGACGGCCCCATGCGTCGCTGCCTGGCCGCGCAGCTTGTCGTGTTCAGCGGCCTGAAAACCGACAAGCTCGACGACCTGCAGGCCATGATCGATCGCGGCACGATTCGCTGGGTTTTTACGGCCGGCTCACTAGCGATGGCGCTCAAGAAGGCCGCCGCCGAACTCGACGGAACAGACTTTTCGCTGGGCGTGGCCGAAGACCCCGCCCATCGCGAAAAGCCGTATTTCATCGAGCCGGCGCGCATCGAACAGGCGAAAAACATGCTCGAAAACGGCCGCGCCAAGGGAATTCGTTTTGTGCTGCCCGTCGATTTTGTGTTGCAAGACGGACGCGCCAGCGAAGTCATCGGGGCGGGCGATCAGCAGTTCGACGTCGGGCCGAAAACGAATCAGCTCTTCGCCCGGCAGGTGGGCGAGTTTATCGCCGACGCGCAGGCGGCGGGCAAGCCCGCGGTGGCGTTCCACAATGGCGTGTTTGGCATGTTTGAGGACGCCCGTTTTGAGGAAGGCACGCGGCAGTTTGTCAGCCAGCTTCAGCGCATGAAAGACGCCGGCGTTGAAGTCTACGTGGGCGGCGGCGAGGGGGGCGCCGCGCTGGAGCGTTACGGCCGGCCCGACTGGGTCACGCACACTTTCACCGCGGGTGGCACCGTGCTCAACGCTCTGGGCAGCAACCCGGTTCCGTATCTGCAGGCGCTCGCTTGGCGACGAGCATGACCGAGACCCACAGCTACGACTATCCGCGCGCGGTGTTGACGGTCGATTGCGTCGTTTTTGGAATGCTCGCAAGCCGCGATCCTCCGCGTTCGCGAGAACCCATTGCCAGAACCGCCTCGGCGCCGTTAAACTAGAGGGCTGACGTTATGGTTCTTCTTCGCCGCTCAAAGGAGTAATTGGAGTGTTCGTCGCGGCTTCAACTGAATGTTTTCCCCAACTGTCCTTCGGCGATGCCATTCAGCGGCTGGTCGATCTGGAATATACACGAGTCGAGTTCTGCTTGCGCGAAAGTAGCCCGCAGCTCAGGCCATCGCAGGTGCATGCCAATCTGGAAAAGGCGATTCACCTCTGCCGTGATACGCATCGGCTGACGCCGGTGGCCTACTTCGCGGACATCGCGGGCGAAGGGGATGAGTATTACGCTCAGTTTCTTTCGTGCTGCAAGCTGGCCAAGGCGACCAAAGTGGTCGTCGTGGGGGTGCCTTCCGCGGAACTGGGCACGCCGTTTAACGCCGAAGTGGAAAGGCTGCGCGAGTTGGTGCGCATCGGCTCCCTGGAAGGGGTGGTCGTCGGCCTGAAGACGGAAGTGGGCCGCATGACGCAAGATCCTGATACCGCCGTCGTGCTCTGCGATCAGGTGAAGGGACTGGCTTTGACGCTCGACCCCAGTCATTACGTCTGCGGGCCGCACGGCGGCAACAATTACGATCAGGTAATGAAGTACGTCTGCCACGTACAGTTGCGCGACACGAGCAAAGCCGCCCTGCAGGTGCGAATTGGCCAGGGCGAAATTGAATACAATCGCCTCATCACGCAACTCAGCCGTTTCAAGTACAACCGCGCGCTCTCGGTGAACATCGTGGAGCAACCCGACTCGGACATCGACCATATGGGCGAAATGCGGAAAATGCGGCTGTTGCTGGAGAGCATGTTGTAGCGCGGCGGCCAGGGGCCACCAGCCGATGCTACCCCGGCATGTTGGACTGCCCGCGGCCATATACTGCTCGCGTGCAGTATGAATAAGCGAACGCTCGTCGTGGGGCGACCTACTAGGTCGCCAATGGAAGCGACCAAGGCAGGTCGCCCCCACGAAGAGACGCTCGCATCCGGCCGGCACACTGATTACGATGGGAACGAATTGTTTTGTGTTCCTTCAGTCCAGGTGCCCTCCATGAAAGCTTTTTCGCTCTCGGCGTTTGTGCTCGCCGCGTTGTGGTTTGTTTTGAATTCGTCGTCGGCCGCGGCCGAGGATTTTTTCTTTCGCGACGGCGATCGGGTCGTCATCATCGGCGATAGCATCACGGAACAGCATCTCTACAGTAATTACGTCGAAATGTGGACCGTGACCCGCTTTCCCCGGTGGAACATCACGTTTCGCAATGTCGGCATCGGCGGCGATCGCTCGCCCGGCGGCAACAATCGCTTCCAACGCGACGTACTTTCGCATCAGCCCACCGCCATGACCGTTGATTTCGGCATGAACGACGGCGGTTATCGAGCATTCGACGAATCGACGTTCAAACCGTACATGGCGGGTTTGCAGGGCATGGCCGATCAGGCGAAAGCGGCGAGCATTCGCGTTGCTTGGCTGACGCCCAGCCCGGTGGAAAAAGCGGAAGAAGGCCGCGCCGGCGAAGGCTATAACCAGACGCTCGAAAAGTTTTCGGCAGGCGTGGCGCAAATCGCCGCGAAGAACGACGGGCTGTTTGTCGATCAGTTTCATCCGTTTGTGGCGGCGGTCGATAAGGCTCGCGAAGCCGACGCGAAAAACCGCATTGGCGGCGGCGACCCGGTTCATCCCGGCGGGCCGGGCCAGGCGGTCATGGCCTGGGCGATTCTGCAGGGCCTTCATTTTCCCTCGCTGGTTTCGCGGGTTGAAATCGACGCCAACCAAGCCAAGGTCGTGGCCGGCGATAACTGCCAAGTGAGCGAACTGGCGGCGAAAGACGGCGGCCTGCGCTTCCAACGCGCCGACAATGCCTTGCCGTTTTTTCCGCCCGAGTCGGAGAGCATCGAGCGCTGGGTGCCGATTCGCGAGGAATTGAATCAATATGGACTGAAGGTCACGGGCTTGAAGCCCGGCAAATACGATGTACGGCTGAATGGCGTGAAGATCGTCGACTACACGGCCGAGGAACTGGCCGCCGGAGTGAATCTAGCGAAACCGGCGCTGGCCGCCGGCCCGGTGGCCGAACAGGTGAACTCCGTTTGGATCGCCGTGAAAGCGAAGAACCAGTACTACCACGATCGCATTTTCCGCGGCGTTGTGTTGGCCAACGTCTCGTTGCCTGATTTTCTGGGCGTGCAACTCTCGGCCGCGGAGATCGAGGCCAAGCGTCAAGCGGCCATCGCCGAGCGCATGGCTAAGCTGCCTGAGTTGGATGCCGCCATTCGGCAGGCGCTCGCACCGCGCAGCCTCCTGGTGGATATTGTGCCCGCCGGCTAGCTGACGGCATTCCTTGGGAAGAAGGCCCAAACGGCGCGGCTGTCGCCCTTGGCCACCAAGAAATAGGCGTTGTCGTTGTCGGTCCAAGCCACCACGGTTGTGCCCGACGTGCTGTGGGCGGTTGGTATCGCCGTCAAACCCGTCAGCGTGGGGCCGCGCCAAGCCTTGAGCGGCACCACGTAGAGCGTGCCTCTGGTTCGGCGATGCGCCAATTCATAAGCGATTCCGCCACGCGCGAACAGTTCAATCGCATGGCGGCCGACGACCGACTCCGGCGATACGCCACCGAGGCCGGTCGGCGCCGAGCCACCTGCCGACCTGGCCGAGTTTGCCGCCGCGCTGTGGCCGTCGGCTGCATAAAACGCACGGATTTGGGTTTGCATGTCGGCAAGCTGCAGGCTTTCCCGCGGCCAGACCGCGACGGCGATCAACAAACTGGCCGCCAGAGCAAGCGCGCCGCCGGCCAACAGCGGCCAAGGTTTTGCCCAAGTCGGCGCGCGGCCGGCGGCCGGTTCGGCGCAAGTCAATACTGAGCCGGTCTCTTCATGCGCGATGAGCTCATGCGAGCCTTGATCGGCGGCGGCCAGCCGCTCCAAAAGCCGCTCGGCCAGGCCGGCGGGCACCGGCACTTGCTCCATAGCGGCCATGATCGCCCGATCGACACGTTCCAGAGAGCGGCGCATACGCGCCACTTGCGCCGGCGGCGCCTGCGCGACGCGGTTGGCCACTTCGGGCAAAACTTCGTCTTGCCGGCCGGGGCGGCAAGCCTCCAGGGCCGACATGACTTCGCTCGATAATGGTTCGTGGTCCATGCTATTTACTCGTTGCAATTACTCGTTTCCGGCGCTGACGGAGATCGGTGCTTCCTCAGGTTCAAATAGCTTCGCTCGCAAACGCGCCTTGGCGCGAGCCAACCGGCTCATCACCGTTCCGGTCGGCACGGTCAACCGTTCGGCAATCTCGCGGTAGGAGCAGCCTTCAAAGTAAAACAGCAGCACCACCAATTTGAATTCGTCAGGCAACTCGTCGATCGCCTCCTGCAGCCGTTGTGGATCGACCAAGGGCTCCGCGGGCAGTTCTTCAGCCACGCTATTGAGATCGATCTCGTAGGACTCCGCCAACAGGGGGGTTCGCTTTGTTTTTAGTTTGCCATAAGCATTCCGCAAAATGGTGAACAGCCACGCGCGCGCGTGCGCCGGCTCGCGCAACTGGCCCAGGTTTTGGTGAGCGGCCAAAAAGGTTTGCTGGGTGAGATCTTCCGCATCGCACACGGTTCCGACTAGCCGGAAGGCATAGCGGTAGACCGCCGCATGGTGCTCGGACACAATTTGGCCGATTTCCACGATTGGCCTGCTTTCCGTCATAATGGGCGCCACCACCTAATGAGAGTTTGTTGGCGGCCGATTTATTCCCGGCGAACCGGGAAATTCTGTAAAAAATGGCCCGCCTTATCCATGTTACCCGGCCCCGCCCCCCGCCCCAAGGGCCGGCGGCCGCGGATGGTCGTGTCATCTATGCGGTTTTCGTGTCATCTATGTGTCATCTATGCGGTTTTCGTGTCATCTATGTGTCATCTATGCGTTTTCGCATGTCATCTATGTGTCATCTATGTGTCATCTATGCGTTTTTGAGGGGTTCCGACTCATGCGCGGTCAACAAAATCCCATTCCAGGCGGTGTCGCGTCCGGACAATTCTTCGCTGCCCAAAAGCGCCGGCAGATCGGCATCGGGCGCCAGCACCTCGCCATGCACCATGAGCCAAGCGGCGCGGGGTCTTCCATAGAATCGTCCATGTTTTTCTCCTTGGAGTGAGAGGTTGTAGCACTCCCCGCATTCTGCCGCGCGACTGGCTTGGCATGTTTTCTGTGCGCACCGGTGCGCAGAGGCGATTTTTGTCCTAAGCCGTTTATTGTCAATGGATTACGTCATTTCAAGCCGATTTTCGTGTTTGTGAATCCCAGCCAATTGCGGTCGCAGGTGGCGGGCCACGGCAAGTCGGTTACACCCCCCTTGTGGATAAACTTGAACGATGGGTGCCTTGCTGATGACGGCTGGTTACAGGGGGGGTGGCAAAGATTTTCAACGGCCCGCTTGTGGGCTAGAATTGCAGTTGCCGTGATTTAGAACTTCGTGTAACTCGGTCGCTTTCAACAACGGAACGTCGTGGATCGCGTCTGCTCCGTGTGTGGGCGCAAGATGCACGTCTGTGACCATCGAAGGCGCCCGGTCTACACGCTGCAGTGACCGCGGCTCCTGTCAACCGAATCGAGCGTTTTCGTTTCGCTCATGGTGGCAGTTCGCCGCCGCAGCGCTCCGCATAACGGTCTTGAAGCTTCTCCAGCAACACCTCGACGCGATCGCCAGCCACGCCCAAGACATATCTTTCAACGCGGGCGCCAAGCGCCACATGCCGGCAAGGAAAACGAAACAAGTTCAAAATGCACTGCCCTACGTAAATAGAAAATCCTGAATAGCTTTTGTCCGTCGAAGCCCCGGCTCCTGCCGCTACGCATATCCGTGCGCGACCGTCGCGTATGATTCCAGCGAAGTAGACGATATCATTCGCATCGCGCTTGACGTGTGTGAGACGCAAATCGAATCCGGCCCAACGCAAAAGCGCTGGCAAGGTTGCGACGAATTCCCGATCGCACTTTTATTCACCGATTTCCATGATAGATATCCAAGATGCCTTTGCTCATGCGAGAGGCGCGCCGGGATCTTACTCGAAGTTCATCATGGTGGCGGCTCGCCCCCGTAGCGCTCGGCATAATTCTCTTGAAGGCTGCCCAGTAAAACCTCGACGCGGTCGCCAGCCACCGTTAAAAGAAACGTCTCCACACGGGCACCAAGCGCCAGGTGCCGGCGAGGAAAACGGAACAGGTTAACGATGCACTGTCCTACATAAAGATCAAACTGTGAGTTGTCAACGGTATCACCCGTCGCGCGTCCTGTCCCCGCCGCCACGCATATCCGTGCCCGACCGTCGCGTATTATTCCGGCGAAATATGAGATGCCATCGCAATCGCGCTTAACGTGCGTGAGACGCAAATCAAACCCGCCATCACGAATGAGTGCCGGCAAGGCCGCGACGAACTCCCGATCGCACTTATATACAGCAATTTCCATGATGGATCTCCAAGATGTCTTTACTAATGCGAGGGGCGGTGGGGGCCTTACTCGAAGTTCATCATGGTGGCAGTTCGCCGCCACAGCGCTCCGCATACTGCTCTTGAAGCTTGTACAACATCACTTCAACTCGATCGCCGGCCAGACTTAGCAGGTATCTTTCCACACGAGCGCCGAGCGCCACATGCCGGCAAGGAAAACGAAGCAAGTTCCAGATGCTTTGGCCTGCATAAAGGCAAAACCCGATATTATCAGGAGTGTTATCTGTCGCCGGCGCCCCTCCGGACACGAAGATTCGTGCGCGACCATCGCGTATCACCCCGTTAAACGAGACGATATTATCCCCATCGCGTTCGGCGCTCATGAGCTGGAAATCGAATCCACCATCACGAAGAATTGCTGGCAAGTTTGCGATGAACTCCCGATCGCATCGGTACAGCGCAATGTCCATGATAAACCTTTAGAGGCCCCTGCTAATGATGTTAATCGCGCACGTCGTGCAGTTGGTGAATATAGTCCGCGATGTGTACGCCGCCTCCATGGCTTTCTCGACGGCCGCTGGGTTCCTAATCGGGAATATGATCGAGTTCCAGAAGCTTGGATTCGGCGTCCAGTTGCCAATTGGTGACCACATAAACCGGTTGTGCATGAATTTGCCTAAACCATGGCCCCATTTAGCCGTTTCCTCCGCCCCGACTCGGAACATCGGATGGAAATACGTGCCCGGGTGTCCCGTCCATCCCGTATATTGTACGGTTACCGTACTACTCCCTGGAATGGCGCCGTATGCCATGACGCCCGTGGCCGCCGCCGTCGCGGCGGTGGCCACGCCGAGCGCGCCGCGCGTGCCCCACCAGTAGATTCCGGATGAGTTCTGCGTCTGGCCGAGCGGACCCGCCGCGTAGGCGTTCAACAAGGTCGCGTTGTAGCCCGCATCGCCCGTCAGCCACTGATAAATACCCTTGTACGTCTGACCCATCGACCACAAACTGCTGCCAAGCGAATTGAAGAATCCACTCGGTCCCTGCGGGGCCGGGTTCGGCGGCGCCATTTGCGCGAACACCGGGGCAATCACCGCCGGTTGTGCCCACGCGAAGTCGGCGTCGGCCATTGCCGCGATCGCCACCGCCTGCTGCGTCGCGGAGGCGTTCGCGTCGAGCCGCTGCTGATCGGCAATTTTGATCGCGTAAGTCTGGTGCGCCTCGGCGATCTTATGCGCCTGGTCTTGCGCCGCCTGATCGAGCGCTTTTGTTTCGGTGACGGTGGCGTCATCGACGCCGTGCGCGAATTTCGCGGCGTCATGGGCGATCTTTCCGATGGCGGCGGCGGCCGCGTCGTTGTCGTCGTTCATGTCCGTGGCCGACGCCGAGACGATGCTCGAAAATGCCGCGAGGCCGGCCGCGACGTAAGAGATCGTCTGCTCTTTCTCGGCGGCGGTCACTTTCTCAACCGCCGCCTCATCCGCCGCGTCTTGGGCCGTTAGGTTCGTCTTCGCGGCGGCGGCCTCCTTTTTTATCAAGTCAACCTGCGCGGCGGCGATCGTGCTGGTATATAACGTGACCGCGGCTGTCATTCGGCGCGTTAAAACCAGCATTCGATCGGCAGGTTTGACCAGCGCGGTTGTGAAGGTTGCAGGGGGGGTAATAATCGTTCAGTTCATTACAATCCGTAAAGACCGGCCGTCAAGCGGCAGGCCGATCTTGATCCGGTTTTGATGGCTTTTTGGAGGCTGGCCCGGTCGGCGCTTTGGCGGGTTTTGAAGACTCGTCGCACCCCTCCGGCACCGACGGCGGTGTCCGCAGCCGATAGCTCCGCCCCGTGATGTTGATGATCGTCGCGTGATGTAGGAACCGATCCAAGATCGCCGTCGCA
>DASVGM010000267.1:0-7469 GCA_036379555.1 Pirellulales bacterium
ATGGGGCTGAAATCGTCGAGCCTCGGCTCAACCTTGGCCCACCAGGCGTCGTAGGCGTCGCGCAGCTTCCGTACAACGTCGCCCTGCCCCGCGGCGACATTCATCGTTTGGCCGAAATCCGTGGCCAGGTCGTACAATTCCGTCCCTTTCACCAGCCGCCATTTACGCCACATCACGGCGGAATCCCATTTTTCCGGTCGCTGACCGTATTGCACCACCAACGTGCGATCGGGAAATTCAGCATCGTCGCCGCGTAGCAAACCCGCCAAACTGGTGCCGTCGAATGACGCATCGTCAGGTTTCTTCAGTCCGCACAATTCGATCAGCGTCGGCAGCAGGTCTTGCACCTCGGTCAGCTTGCCGATATCGCACGGTTGCCGCAAGTTGCCGGCGGGCCAGCGGATGAAACAGGCGGCGCGATGCCCGCCCTCATAATACTCGGTCTTGCGGCCGCGCATGCCGGCGTTGAACAGCTTGACACCGGCGGTGCCGCCGTTGTCGTTCAAAAAGATGAAAATGGTGTTGTCACGCTGGCCGGTCTCGCGAAGCAATTCGTCAAGGCGGCCAAGGTTTTCGTCAATGTTGGCGATCATGCCAAAAAACGCCGCGGGGCCATTTTTGTCTTGATAAAGCTGCTTGTACTTATTCGGAACCCACAATGGACCATGCGGCGCGTTGGTCGGCAGGTAGAGAAAAAACGGCTCGCGCTTGGCGGCCCGCTCGCGAATCCAGTCTTTTGCCAACTTAAACCAGACGTCGGTGCAATAGCCCGGATATTGTTGCAACTTTCCCCGGCTGCGAAAGCGCCCGTTGAAGTAATCGTTTTGCCAGAGATCGGCCATCGAGGTGATACCCCAGCCGAGATGATAAACAGCCTGGTCAAAGCCATGCTCCTCCGGCAAGTTCGGCCAACTATCTCCCAGGTGCCATTTGCCGAACAACGCGGCGCGGTAGCCATTGGTGGAGAAGATGTCGCTCATCAAGGCGGTGCCGCGGCGCACGAAGGATCTTCCGGCGCAGACCGAGCTTGCGCCGCTGTGCAAGGCATCTTGTCCGCTGAGAAGTTGTCCGCGCGTGGGCGTACACATGGGCGCCACGTGGAAATCCGTCAGTCGCACGCTCTCGTCGTGCAGCCGATCAAAATTCGGTGTTTTGAGCACGGGGTTGCCGTGGCACGACAGGTCTCCATAGCCCTGATCGTCGGTCAGCAGGATGATGACATTCGGGCGTTTTTCAGGCGGCGTTTCGGCGACCGCGGCGCCGCAAAGGATGGCGAAAACAACATTCACGACCCAGGGCGTTCGCGCGGGGAAACTCTTCTCTTGACTCATCGCATTCACTCCAGACAACGATTCGACTGATTGTGCGCCGCGGGCGTGTCCATTTCAAGGCGGAGGCTCGGCGCCGGCGTGTGAACCTGGCAGGGCAAAGGAAGACGCCCACGCTTTACCGGGCACCACTTCAAATCGCAACTTGAAGAGTTGGCAGATGTTGCTTCGTTTCGTTGTGGCGGCGTTGAACCGTTGATGCGGCATGATCTTGTTTTAATGCCGTTTGACTTTCGATTCAAACCATAGCCGTTTTCCGCGTGACAGGTATTATTTCTTTTGAATGTCGTAGGCGAACAGCAAATCTTGATCTCGCAAGTAAAGCCGTCCTTCGGCAACGACGGGGTGCGGCCAACTCGGCTGTCCGGTGCCCGGCAATTCAAAAGTGCTTTTCAGATGATACTTCTTGGGCGTGGCCTCAATGAGCGCGATCACGCCGTTCTGGTAGCGAAAATAAAGGTTTCCGTCGGCGTAGGCGATGGCGGCGGATTCCTGGCCGGGGCCGCGGCCGGGATGCCACGCCAATTTGCCGGTAAGCATGTTCACGCACAAAGGAAAGCCTTGGTTGTGGCCGCTGCCACAGTAGACGTGCTTGCCGATCAAGATCATGCCGCCGTGATGGTTCTGCATCACTTTCGGTTCCAGAAAATAGCGTTCTTCGGCCTTCACGCCGCGGCCGTCTTTCGCGAGCTTCAATAGAGCCGCGCCGGTGTTGTAGCCGGATGAACAAAAGACGTAATCATCGCTCACCAGCGGCGTGGGAATGTTGGCCGTGCCGTTGGCGATGCGGTTGTATCCCCAAAGCATCTCACCGTCTTCGGCACGCACGCCGATCACGCCGCGGCCAATGAGTTGCACATATTGCTTCACGCCGGCGCCGTGACTGACGACAATGGAGGAGTAGCCGGCGCCGTCTTGACCTCGCGGGCCAACATTGCCCGGCATGGCGGCCTGCCAAACCGTGTCGCCGGTCATTTTATCCAGGGCCACGATCATGGCGTCGTTGCCGCCTGGGGTGCAAATCAAGCGGTCGCCATCAATCAACGGCGATTCGCTGAAACCCCAGCCCGACATCATCTTGCCGCCAAAGTCCTGGGCGAAATTCTTCTTCCACACAATCGCACCGTCGGCGACGTTGGCGCAGACCAAATCGCCGCGGAGGCCGATCGCATAGACGCGCTCGCCATCGACCGTGGGCGTGCCGTTGGAATGGTCGCCGCCGCCGATGGGCGCCGACCACAAAACCTTGCCGTCGGCGGTATCCAGCGCCGTCAGGTGCTCTTTTCCCCCGCGACTGCCAAGCGTGTAAACCTTACCGCCGGCTACCGCCACGCTGGAGTAGCCGCCGCCCAAGCCCGTGGCTTTGAAGGCCAGCGGCGGGCCGTCTTTCGGCCACTCGTCGAGCAGATCACTTTCCGGCGAGATGCCGTCGCGATTGGGTCCGCGCCACTGCGGCCAATCGTTGGACGACGCTTTTTTGGCGGCATGAATGCCGGCGGGCAACAAGCACAGCAAGGCGACAAGCAACGAACAGCGGATCTTCATATAGTCCATGGTGGGTGTAGCGTGAAAAGCAGCAAAAGAGCGTCAGTTTGCAAAGCCCAGGTGCGCGTGGGGCGGGCCGCCGGCCCGTCTCTTGCTTCAAACGGCTCGGCGAGCCGCCCCACGCTATCGCCTCTAAACCAACTCGGCGATGGGCTGGCCTTGTTCCAACATATAAACCGGCCGGCCGGCCTGGTTGGTAAACTGAATCTTCGTGTCGACGCCTAGCACGTGAAAAACGGTGGCCATGAGATCGTGCGGCCTAATGGGCGTGGAGTGCGGCACGTCGGCCTTGCTGGCCGATTCACCGACGACTTGGCCCATTTGCAGACCGCCGCCGGCCAGGGCCAGCGTGCTCAAGGGAGCCCAATGATCGCGGCCCGCGTTGCGATTGATCTTGGGCGTGCGGCCAAACTCGCCGGTGACCACCAGCAGAATCTTTTCGCTCAGCCCGCGGTTGTACACATCTTCAATAAACGCGGCCAATGCCCGATCCAACTCTGGGGCGCGGCGTTCCATCGCTTGCTTGATCTTGCCGTGCATGTCCCAACCGCCGTAGGAAAGCGTGACGAATCCACAGCCGGCCTCACACAAGCGCCGCGCGCGCAGCAACTGCTCGCCCAGACCTTTGCCATAAGCCTCTACCAGGTGCGGATCTTCGCCCTTGGTGTCAAAAGCCTTGGCGGCGTTGCCCAGCACCAGGTCGAACGCTTGTTGCTCGAAGCGATTCAAGCCTTCCATCAGGGCATCGTGCTCGGCGCGCCGTTTCAGGCGGTCGAGGCCGTCGAGCAACTCGCGGCGGTCTTGCATGCGCTCGTCATTCACCGCCAGGTCCATGTTCCGCCGCGCCTGCCCGCTGGGATCGAAGGGAGCGTAGGCCGGCCCCAGAAAGGCCGGGCCATCGGTGGCGATGCGGCCCAGGCGGACGTAGGTTGGAATGCCCGTCGTGGGATGGTTCGCGCCGCGCACCCGCGCGGCGATCGAGCCGATCGAGGGGCGCGTCGGCAGGCCGCCGTTGTCAATGTTGCGGTTATCGTAGCCGGTCATGACAAAATGCGTGCCGCCGCCGTGGCCGCTGTTGGTATGGGCGAACGAACGCACCAACGCCATTCTGTCGACGAGCGACGAAAGCTTGGGAAACGTGCCGCCCAGGGTAACGCCGGGCAGCTTCGTGGTGACCTCGCCGGTGACGCTGCGATACTCGGCCGGGGCCGACATTTTGGGGTCAAAGGTTTCAATGTGCGTGGGACCGCCGCCCAGCCAAACCCAAACCACCGACGTATCTTTGACCGGCTTGCCGGCAGCCTTGGCCGCGGCCCTGGCGGCGAGCAAATCGGGCAAACCAAGCGCGCCAGCCGCCAATGCCCCGACCTTCAAAAACTCACGGCGGCTCGTTCCTTCGCAATCACGGTACTTACGATTCAACAGCACCTGCAACATGGCAACCTCTCCCTTTTGAAAAGACGCGTGCGTAAAGCTCCCTCGGCCGGCCGAATGCAGACGGCGCGCGGCCGCTGGCGTCACTATACTACATGTGGGCGGAAATGACATACACGGGCAGTCTGCATCAGGCGTTGCCCGGCAAGCCCGGATTATTCATCGGTTGGCGCCGTCTAGTTGACGAAACCCATTTGCGCCGCTATGGTTAGAACAAATACCGTCACATTTTGTAAGCGTAGTTAGTTTAGTGGTAGGAAAGAATTCTTCACAATTGCCTGTCGAGTCGGAAAACGGATTCCAGGCGCTGCAATTATCTCGCGTCATGTTGGCCTCGCTGGATCGAGCGGGCTATCTGCAACCGACGCCCATTCAAGCCGGCCTGGTGCCGCGCGCTTTGGCCGGAGTCGACGTGCTTGGGCAAGCCCGCACGGGCACCGGCAAAACGGCGGCCTTTGCCATTCCGATTTTAGAAAAACTGGAGCGACACGGCCAAGAGCCGCAAGCCTTGGTGCTGGTGCCCACGCGCGAACTGGCCGTGCAAGTGCGCGATGAGTTCACCAAGCTGGCGCACGGTCGTAAGACGAACATTGTGGCGGTCTATGGGGGCATGCCGATTCGTCAGCAGATTGAAAAGCTGAACCGCGGCGCCGATTGCGTGGTGGGCACGCCCGGCCGGGTGTTGGATCACATCGCGCGGGGTACGTTGGTGCTCAATCAACTGCAGTTCGTCGTGCTCGACGAGGCCGACCGCATGCTGGATATCGGCTTTCGGCCCGACATTGAAAAAATCTTGCGTCGCTGCCCAAGCTCGCGTCAGACGATGCTGCTCAGCGCCACGGTGCCGCCGCCGGTGGCGCGCTTGGCCACGCGCTACATGCGCGATCCTGAAACGCTCAATTTTTCTCCCACCGACGTCTCGGTGGATACGATCGAGCAGTTTTACTTCACGGTCATCCCGGAGAAAAAATTCGAGTTGCTGGTGAAGTTGCTGCGCCGCGACAAGCCGCGGCAAACGATCGTCTTTTGCCGCACCAAGCGCGGCACGGAGAAAGTTTACCGCTATTTGCACAAGAAGTTTGAGTCCGTCGATTGCATTCACGGCGACCTGCCGCAGAAATCGCGAGATCGGGCGATGGCCCGCTTTCGCGAGGGCGAGGTCCGTTGCCTGGTGGCGACCGACGTGGTGGGGCGCGGCATTGATGTGACGGGCATCTCGCACATTATCAATTACGACATTCCCAGTTTCTGCGACGACTACGTGCATCGCGTGGGCCGCACGGGCCGGATGGGCCGCGAGGGCGTGGCCTACACGTTTGTCACGCCGGAAGAAGGCCCCGAGCTGACGCGCATTGAAATGCGCATCGAAAAGCTGTTGATGCGAGCCGAATTGGAAGGTTTTGAGGCGGTGCCTCCGCGCACGCCGACGACGCCGGCGGTTTTGGTGGGCGAAGTCAACGGCACGGCCGATGACGCAGCCGACGCCGAACGAAAAAAAGCCGCTCCGCCGCTGGCCGGCCGCGGCGGCCGCCCGCCCCGCCGCATTCGCCGCGCGTTGTAAGCGGCCGCGCATTGTAAGGGGCCGCGGTGATTTAACTTCTCGCGCCGATCGGTTATTGTGGTGGCGTGCCGCAAAAGCATTGACCAACCTTTCGCCTCTTGATGAGATCAGCAACCATGAGCGCCATCGCCCTGATTCTGTCGCTGGCGGCTTCGGCCCTGGCGGCCGAGCCCAAAGAATTCCACGACCTTCCCTACGCCGAACCCAAGAACGAGCGACAAACGCTCGATATTTATGCGCCGGCCGCAGGCGGCGGCCATCCGGTCGTTTTCTGGATTCATGGCGGCGGCTGGCAGACCGGCGACAAAGCCGAGGTGCGGCTCAAGCCCCAGGCGTTTGTCGAGCGCGGGCTTGTTTTCGTGTCGACCAATTACCGGATGCTGCCCGACGTGGACATGCCAACCATCTTTCGCGACGTGGCCAAATCGCTGGGCTGGGTCCACAAGCACATCGGCGATTACGGCGGCGACCCGACGCGTATTCTCGTCATGGGGCATTCCGCCGGCGCTCAGCTCGCGGCCTTGATGTCAATTGACGATCGTTACCTCAAAGCCGAAGGCGTGCCGCTCGCCGCGCTGAAGGGGTGCGTGCCGGTCGATGGCGACACGTATGACGTTCCCGCGATCATCGAAACGGCCGAGACGCGCCGCCGCGTTCACGGCCAGCCCCAGGCCAAGTTTGGGCATCGCGAAAAGTTCGGCAACGATCCGGCCAAGCATCGCGATTATTCAGCGGTGACGCACGTGGCCCCTGGCAAGGACATTCCGCCGTTTCTCGTGCTTTACGTCGCCGACCACCCCGATAACGCCGCGCAGGCGCAGCGTCTGGAGGGCGCGCTCAAACAGGCCGGAGTTCCGGTTCGCTTGTTCGGCGCCCGAGAAACCAACCACAACCGCCTCAACGATCACCTTGGACTGGCCGACGACCCGGCGACAAAAGCGTTGTACGAGTTTGTCGACGCAAGCCTGCAGCAGTGAGGACCACGCACGACGATGTCGAAATTTGATAATCAATTGCAACGAAAAATCATGGGCCACTTCGCCACCGGAGTGACGGTGGTGAGCACGCGCCGGGGCGACGAGCTTTGCTGGATGACAGCCA
The DNA here is from genome assembly GCA_036379555.1 of Pirellulales bacterium. Classification (GTDB taxonomy): domain Bacteria; phylum Planctomycetota; class Planctomycetia; order Pirellulales; family JAICIG01; genus DASSFG01. The sequence goes on from DASVGM010000267.1 coordinate 6,970, forward strand.
ACGCCGTGGCCTCGCTGTCGCTCGATCCGCCGTTGGTGCTGGTGGCGGTCGACAAACGGTCGCAGATGCACGAGCATCTGCTGGAAGCGCGTTTTTTCGCCGTGAACATTCTCAGCGAGGAGCAAGAGGCCCTCTCGCGCCGCTTCGCGATGCGCGGGCCGAAAGAATGGAACGATCTGCAATTGACGACGGCCGTGACCGGCGCGCCGATCATCGAGGGCTGCCTCGCCTATCTCGACTGCAGGCTGGCCGAGGCGTTGCCCGGCGGCGATCATCATATTTTCACCGGTGAAATTCTGGCCGGCGACACTCGTGAAGGCCGCCCCTTGCTGTATTACAAGGGCAACTATGCGAAGTTGGCCGAGTAAATCCTCAGCCAACAAACCGCCGACCATGCCGGCGTCTCCATTGACCTCTGTAGGGAACGCCCTCCGTGGCGGTCCGCCGTGAACCGATGGGCCGTCAAGCGGTGATTCGCGGAACGCCACGGAGGGCGTTCC
>DASVGM010000268.1:0-4681 GCA_036379555.1 Pirellulales bacterium
CAACCTGATCGCCGCGGACGACGACGGCAGCGACGACTGCATCGTACGTTTCACTCCCAAGTGGACCGGGCCGTTCACCGTGCGCGTCAAAAACCGCGGCATTGTTTACAACCGTTACGTCATCGCCACGAATTGACCCGCATTGCGCACCGGCGCGTAGCCGACTTCGTGAGAAGTCGGGCCGCCGCACCGGTTACGGCCGGAATTATCACGAATTCCGCTACATCAACCTGGTTGCGAAGAAGAAATAAAGGAGAGCGATTCATGCGAAAGACCTGCCTTTGCCTGCTTGCCTGGTGCCTCATAACACAGGCGGCGCGCGCGGAAGATTCCAAGAGCCATTCCTTTCAGCAGGCGGCCCGCAGGCTTTTGAACGCCGCGAACGTGAGCCAGACGCCCATCACTTGGGACGTCCTGGTCTTCAGCGGCGGCGGCAAAACGCTGGCCGGCGCGGGCGACCGCCCCAATGGTAGGCCGGTTTCATCGGGAGTGCCGGGCGTAGGGCCGAAATTCGACCGCGCCGCGTTGCTCGAAGTGTGGGATCTGAAAACGTACCGCCCCGCGAAAGCCGCGTACACGTCCCTGCTTCCCGCGCGCTATGCCGCACCTGGGACGCACCTGCGTGTCGCGCTGCGCATCAGTGAAAACGGGAGGACGCTGTACGGAAATCACCAAACCAACGACTTTAACGCCGACATCCTGCACAAGCTGGATACAGGCGGGCAGTTCGACGCACGGGCCTATTTCGGAGAAAACACGGGCATCTATCTTTGGGATCTTGGCCAGGAGCACCCCACGCTCATCCGGGCCACGGAGGCCCCGACGAGCGTGTTTTTCCTGGGCTCGCACTTGCCGCAGGACGGCCGGCACGTGCTCCTGGCAACCCCGGAAGGGCTGCAAAACCACACGATCCAAGTGCAGCAACAGGTAAAGCAACCCACCAAGCAAACGAAACAGCAATCGAAACAACCGCCGCAAAAACAAGCGTCAGCGGGCAAACGGAAGCCGCCGTTTAAGCAGACGCCGAAATCCAACGCGGCTCAGCAGCCCAAAGAGAAAAAGCAACTGCCCGGCGCGCGAAAAGAGAAGCGCCTTGTGGCGAAGGCACAAGGAGAGAAGACCGCGGCGCCGACGAAGTTTCAGACGCCGTCCTTTTTTTCGCCCAATGGCAGTTGCTTTGTCGCCGCTGAGGAAGACGGCGGCATGGTCGTCTGGGACGTGAAGGAGAAGAAGTTGCGCTGCCGCACCGCCGCGCCGGCGGAGGGACGGGCCGCCGTGGCAGCCGTCTCGCGTGACGGTCGCCGCTTGTTCGTCGCCTCGTCATCGGACCACGGCTCGATTCACATTTACGACACCGAAAACGGACGCCAAATCGGCCAGATTGGTCCGCTCAAAGGCCAAGTGATCGGTCTCTCGGCCAGTGCGGACGGAGAGTCGCTGGCGTATTGCGTCGACGGAGCGCCGTACATTCACAACGCGGCGGCGAACGCTGAGATCAAGTTGCCTTTTGAAGAGGGCGATCGCCTGACCTGCATCGCCATCAGCGGCGACGGCCTTTCAGCGGCCGGCGGGGGAGATGATGGAGCGGTGCGGCTTTGGGAGGCGGCTCCGCCGCGTCAAGCGCCCGTCGCCCAAGAGAGGCTTGAAGCCACCGAAGCGCCGCTCGTCGCCCTCGGGCCCCGTCGAGTGACGGTGACCGGCGGCAAGGGCGAAACGCAAGAAATGTGGCTGCTGCGTTTGACGCCCGGCATGGCGATCTTGCGGAAAACACCGGGCGGCAAGTCGCTTCGCGTACCCGCGGCGAACGGCAGGGTCACGCAAATCACCGCCGCCGACGCGGCTTGGCGGCTCGACGCCAAGAGCGGCATTTACGTGGGTCCGGCGCTGGCCTCGCCCAAGCATCCGGCCAACAACGCCCCAGCGCGGCCGGCGTCGCCGGAGGAAGAAAACCTGTACCTCTTGCTGGGCGCGCGCCGGCGGCTGAGTGCGATTGCCAGCATGATCGAACAACCAGGCAATGACGAGCCGATCGCGGAGACCCGGCGGCAAGCGGAACTGATCGAACGCTACTTAAACGCCAGGCCCGCCCCCGCGCCGACCATCGCCGCCGTTTACAACGAGCTCACACGCGCGGTCGACGAGCTAACGAAGTCTGAGGCGGATCGACGCCGGGTCTTGGAGACGTTGAACCGGCAAGCGATTGAGATGTCCCACCAACGCGCCGCGGAGGTCGATCGCGCCCTGGCAAACCGATTTGTAGGGTTGGGCAAAATGCTCCTGGGCAGCCTGACTGGAAACACCTTGGTTAGTGCGTCAAACAATCCCGCCGGCGGTTACGGGCCAGTCTATGTGCAAGAGGTGGTGTTGTTCCCCGGCTTGCTGAGAGCGGGAGCATTGCAGGCTCTTGGTCAGGACGCGAGCTCGCGTCAACGACGAGCGCAATTGGCGGCCGCACGGAAGCTCGCCGAGGCCGAAACGACGAAGACGCTCGTGGCCGCCCTCGAACTGCGCGAATCGGCGATCAAGCGAGTGCAAGACCGTTGGCAAGGTGTGGCGACGCGTGATTTCGGCCTGGACGCCGATCCGCCGCCGCCGGAGGATCTGCCTCGCAAGTCGCGCCGCGCCGCCGATCTTCAACCGCTTGTCGATGCCCTGACTGAGCAGATGCGCCGCGACCGCGGCAGAACCAGCCGTGATGATCCGTTCCAATCCGCCGACATCCTGTTTCTCAAGAGCCTGGTGAGAGAATCGGCCGAGGCCGACGTGGAAAACGTCTTTCGCCTGGCGCTGGACGTGGCGGCCCTGGCTTCGCAAGTTCCACCGGGCGACGTTCACCATGCCGATCGAGCCACGTTGCTGTTGTTGGCGGCGACCATGGTCGGCCGCGCCGTGACATTGGAAAGCGGCGATGGCGATCCCGCGGAAGCCTACAGCGAAAAAGCGGCGTATGCGGTCGTGCTTCTCGATCGCGCGCTGACGCTTGAGCAAGACGATCCCGCGGGTCATTTAGGCGAGCAGCGGGCCCTCGCCTTGGCGCAGTGCGGCCAAAGCGAGGCTGCCTTGGAACAGGCGCGGCAAGTTGTGGCCAAACACCCGGATTCAGCCAGCGCGCGTTACCTGTTGGCCAGACTGGAATGCTCCGCGGGCAACATGAACGCCGGTTTGGACCAGTTGGAGCGCGCGCTGGTGAAGCACGGTCTGTGCGAACTAAACGATGCCCGCAAGCGTGCTGAATTCCCCAAGAATGACGATCGGTTTAAGGATCTGGCGGAGCTTAAACTGCGCATGCTCGCGGAGATCGGCGTGACTGGCCGCGGCCGCGTCACCGTTTATAACGGCGGAAAGTTTCCGCTCCACAACGTGGGCTTTCGCTTGCAATATCGGGGCTCCAAGCTCAGGGGAAAGGGGCTGACGTCCTACGTGGTCGAGACGGGTTTGCAGCGACTTGCCCCTCGTGAATCTTATGTGATCTTCACCGACCCTCGCGTGGAAATTGAGGTCAAGCCCACCAAGGACGGAAAGCGAAAGCGTTGGTCGGGCGGAAAGCTCGCCGTGACCACCCCGCTGCAAGGGATGGAGGAGTTTACGCTCGAATCGGCTTCCATCTCCAGCGTCGAAGGTTTGTTAACCCCCGCAAAACGATGAGGCGATGATGTCCATTTACAGATTGAATACCACGGGTTTCGTGTCGCATTTAACCGCGTCAAGAAGCGGTTTTATATCCAGGCTGCTGCTGCTCGTCCTTCTGGCGTTCACACTGCGGCTCCATGCCGCGCCCAAGCGCACGTTTCGTATGTCGGACAAAGCCAAGGTCGAGTGGAAAGTGCAGTTGCGCAGCAAGGAGTTCGCTGAAATCCGCGCCAAGTTCAATGAATCGGGCGATCATGCGGCGGCGGCGGAAGAATATGAACGCTTTTTCGCCGAATCGCAAAAATCGCTCGGCACCGAGCACGATCTGCTGGTGGCCATCAGGAAAGAGCTGGCCCATCACTACAAGTGGCTGGGTGAATTGGACAAGTGCGAACCGCTGTATGATACCAACCTGGAAGTCAGCCGCAAGCTGCACGGCGAGCGCGATCGCGCGGTCGCCAACGCGTTGATCGACGTCGCGGGCTTGAAGGCGAGCTTCGGCGAGTACCCGCAAGCCGAGGCTCTTTATCGAAAGGCACTCGCCATTTACGACAAACTTGCCGGCAATGTCGTCGGCAGCGTGGCGGTCCTGATGGGCATGTCAAACTGCGTCTCTTCCTTGGGCGAACACGAGCAGGCCGAGGGCTTCTTGCGGCGCGCGCTGCGCGGCATCGAGAAGCTAAAGGATGGCAAGGGAAGCCAAGCCTCCGCCATGATCATGGACAACCTCTCCTACGAGTATGTGTTGCTGGGCCGGCTGAAAGAGGCCGAGCAATTCAGCAAGTCTCAGCTCGATATCTGGGAGGCCGAGATGGCCAAGGCCACGAGACCCTCCGCGCACCAGGCGCTCAGTCAAGCCATACTCAGCGAAATGTTCGGCGCGGCGGCCAGCCGCCCGGGGCCGAACGCGCTGCGTCCCTCGCTCGCGACCGGTCTGTTTCAACATGCTCTGGTCAAAGACGCGCAGGGCGAAGACGCCGAGGCCGAGCGACTCTATCAAAGCGCCCTCAAGCTGGCCGAAAAGCATTTCGGAAAAGAACATCGCATGCCA